>JAAENB010000881.1 GCA_024224995.1 bacterium
GGCAAAAAACCGGATCGCCTGTTCAGTTGGATAACGGATTTCAAACTGACCAAAAAGAATGTGTATCAGATCATGCGCATTGGCAGGAGTCGGTGGAAGATAGAAAATGAAACCTTTAATACGCTGAAAAATCAAGGGTATAATTTTGAACACAATTACGGGCATGGAGACAAGAACCTATGTACTGTATTGGCCTTATTAATGATGTTAGCTTTTTGGGTAGATCAGCTACAACAGGGGTGGAATGTTTTTTTCAAAGCAGCCTGGAAAAAGACGCAGACCAAAATAGCCTTGTGGGAGGAGGTCAGAAGTAAGTTTAATGAATTTGTGGTAAGTTCCATGGAGATGATTTATTTGCTTATAATCGGTAAGATTAAAGTCAAATATGAATTCTATGAAGATAGCAGTTAACCAGTGAATAAAGTTCAAGACCAGACGGATTTTTTATTCAATTAAGGCACCAATTCCAATTGTTTGTCCCGAAAGAATAGTCTTCCAAGTAAGCGGATGTGTTGTTGTGAAAAGAAATTTATTTCATAGCAGCTTTTATTTTTACTCAAAATTGACCTGGCAGGTGTAAATATTAGAGATACTGCTCACACGCCAAATCGCTTTTACCCTAAATTGGGAGCTGCTGGATTATCAGCAGCAGTTCCCAATTTAGAGAAAAAAGCGAAATTTGGGGTCAAAAATAAAAGATGAGCAAAAGGAAAACAAAGCGAAAAATACTGGAAAGTTTAAAAATAGACAAGCTAACGGCTTGGTTAAAGGGTAGGTTTAAGAATTTCGAGGACATGCGGGGTGACAATAGCAGCATAAAATTAGAGGATAGCTTGTTGAGCGGCTTTGCTATGTTCTCTTTGAAGGACCCATCGCTGCTATTGTTTAACAATAAGCGTTCGGA
>JAAENB010000882.1 GCA_024224995.1 bacterium
ACCTGGGTCGGATAGACATTCATGCCCGAAGATATTATCATCCGCTTTAAACGAAGTTTGAAATAAAAAAATCCGTCTTCATCCATAGAAGCAATATCACCCGTATGAAGCCAGGTTTGACCGTCTTCATGAATTTTCAGAACCTCGGCAGTCTCTTCGGGGTGGTCGAGATATCCCAGCATTATGGCGGGACCACACAAACAGAGTTCTCCTTCCTCTCCCAACGGCGCCTCTTCGGTGGAACCTGTTGTTACCACTTTCGCCAGCATATCAGGAAAAGGAATACCAATACTTCCTTCCCGGTATTCCCCCATGGGGGTTGCCATGATAGCGCTCACCGACTCCGTAAGCCCGTATCCTTCCAGGAGATTAATATCACCCCCCTGTCTTTTGACAATCTCTTCAAAGCGCTCCTTTACCACTCTCGGAAGGGTATCGGCGCCGCAAAAAAGAGCCTTCAAGCAGCTCAGATCTATTTTCCCGAAAAGCTCATTCTTGTTGAGCGCTTCAAATAACGTGGGAACCCCGATAATAAAGGTGGGTCTTTTTTTCTTGATGAGCTGCGCAACCTCCTGGGGGGTGAACTGCGGTACCAGGATACATTTCGCGCCTCCCATAAAA
>JAAENB010000883.1 GCA_024224995.1 bacterium
CGTGTCTTAATATACAGAAAAACGTCATTCGGAATGTAACCTATGCCCGGAGCGATGCCTCCGCGGGTTGTGAGGCTGTCTGAGCGAAGCGAGTTCCGAACGTTCTGCGGAGGTATTGCTCCGGGCATAGGTTACATTCCGGGTCGATACACCTTATACTAAGACGCCACCACAGGGGCAGCTGTTTTTTTCATATCCCCCCCTATTTTCTCAATATTTCTCTTCTACTTACAAATTAGATTATACCCCGTCAATAATCAAGAAAATATTCTCTTAAACATCAAAAAAACTAAAAAAATGTTTAGTATTATTGAGTATTGACTCGCTTTTTATTATAATATCAAGCATATTTCTTGACTTTTCCGGGTATCATCACTACTTTTATACAGCTGAACCTTGAACTTTCTAAAATATAAGGAAATCTTTTAATGCCGGAAGAAAAATTTGATCTTGTTATAAACAGGGGAATCGAAGAAGGATTTGAGCTGCGATCCCTTGAAAAAAAAGATTTTCTACGGGAAACCGCTGCCCTGCTCAAAAGACCCAAAAAGATATTTCTGGGCCTTGGAAATTTTCTGGAAGTGGGTGATTTTCTCCGGATGATCGATTCCATTTTTTTTGATAAAGAAAGTATCAAATTTGAACAGCTATTGGACAAAAACAACCGTAAAATATCGGAAGACGGGGCTATTCCTTTTTCATTTTTTAAACTGGCTGTATATTATCCCGATTTTTTATTAAAAGATATTCCCATTTCCTGTGTCTCCGCAATCGGGGAAAAAGGCCGGATGTTTCCGGGAGCCATGAACTTTGTTTCCTATATCAAAGAATTCGATCCCATGGTCCTTTCGGCCCTTCCCTATGAAATTGCTATTGAATTTGTGCGAAGGGTTGGTCTCGATGATCAAAACCTTATTTCAACCGAATATAAGATTACGGAAGGGGGTAACAAAAGAGACGTATATGCCGGAGATATTCACCGCTTTGTTTCCGGGGTTCGAAAAAGCCTTGAAATAGAAAAATTTCTAAGCGATATGAATTGTACTGAAGATGAGGTTGTCTATATCGGCCGGGGGGAAGCCGGAACCCGGACCTTTTCCAGTGTCAATTCTGTTGCCTTTAACCCTTCCAAAAATATCATTCCCGAATCAAAAATTAACCTCTATGGCTCTTCTCTTGAGTCCCTGTTAATTCTCTTTAATTTCGACGGAGAACTGGAAAAATATCTCTCATCACAACAGGTTGAGGGATTTCTCCCTTCCCTGGTTGTTTTCTCTCATTCCAAAGAAAAACGTGACGAACTAATAGAACTGGAACTGAAGCACTGGAAATTGCAGAATAATATTATCGGCCAGAGAATTGAACTTTCCGGTGAGAGTTACGAATCCGTTGAAAGCGAACTTGAGGTCTCTTTTACCGGGTCTTCCATCAATATCGAAGAAGTAAGAAAAATGATAAGCGAACGCCTGCAAAGATATAAGGACAATCCCCAGGATATCGTCAAAAAGATCTACGACATCGCCAGAGAACGATATCGAAACTTTTGCTCGGTATAGAGTCCGTTAATATTGTGCCGGTAAGCGGGGCTGGAAGTTGTATGGGCTCTTTGGATTGCTCCGCTCAAACAGTCCTCACAACCCAAAGAGCCCAGACAACTTCCAGCCCAGATGCAGCTCGTAAAACTATCAAGTTTCTGACGTATTTTTTCCCCACTACACCGGCTCGGTCGTGTCTTAATAAACAGAAAAACGTAATTCGGAATGTAAATTATGCCTGCCTGGAGTGATGCCTCGGCAGGTTGTGAGGCTGTCTGAGCGGAGCGAGTTCCGAACGTTCTGCAGAGGTATTACTCCAGGCAGGCATAATTTACATTCCGGGCCGATATACCTTATATCAAGACGCAGCCCCGTCCCCCGTATTCTTTTCTTATTTATTTATTCCTTGACGAATCCATATATTACAATAAATAGTACTTAAGATTAATTTAGATAAGGACACCAGACCAGATGAACATCAATGCCCATACCGAACTGTATTGTATTTTCGGCAAGCCTGTACGCCATTCACTCTCTCCGTTTATTCATAATACGGCTTTTCAAGAGATGAGAATGAATGCTGTTTACCTTGCCTTTGAGCCCAGCTCTATAAAAGAGGCAGTTAGCTCAATGCGGGCTCTTAATATTCAGGGAGCAAGTGTGACTATTCCTTTTAAAGTAGAAGCCATGGACTATGTTGATGAAATAGATCCCCTGGCCTCGGAAATCGGTTCAATAAATACCCTGCATAATGTCAACGGCACTCTTAAAGGATATAACACCGACGGTTACGGAGCGCTGCAGGCCCTGGTGAACAGCGGGATTGTTATTACAGGGTCACATATCCTCATTCTGGGAAATGGCGGTTCGGCCCGGTCTATTGCTTTTACCCTGCTTTACAGCGGTGCTTCGGTTTTTATTGCCGGAAGAAATAAAGAAAAAATCGAGAAACTGACAAATGAATTAAAAACCAGGTATGATGCTGTTGACTGCATTCTTCTTAACGATATTAGCGAAAATTTTATGGGAGAGATCGACATTATTATTAATACCACCCCCGTAGGGATGACCCCGGATATTGATGTTACCCCTTTTCCGGAAGAATTCATCCGGGAAAAGCATACTGTTTTTGATATAGTCTATTCTCCCGACATGACCCTGCTGCTCCAAAATGCCGGGAAAAAAGGAGCAACCCTGGTTAAGGGACTGGAAATGCTCGTTAACCAGGGAGAAAAACAATTTGAAATATGGACCGGGAAAAAAGCCCCGGCCGGAGCCATATACCAGGCCCTGGACACAAAACTCAACGGACAACTGGTAGTCCGCAAAGAGCCATGACAATTGAAAGACTAAACAAGTTTATTAATAACGAAAAACGGACTATCTACAAAGACTATACCCTTGATGCTGTTACATCACTCCTGAATATCTCCGGAAATCCTCATTTACGGGTTCCCGCTATTCATATCGCGGGAACAAACGGTAAAGGTTCTGTTGCCCATATGCTGAACTCGATCTGTATAGAGTCCGGATATCGCACCGGTCTTTTCACCTCCCCCCACCTCCTGAACCTCAATGAAAGGATCAAGATCAATAACCGGGATATTGAAAACCGGTCCCTGGATAGATACATAAACGAGATCCTAAATCACCCGGCTCCGGGAAAGACGGAGTCTCCAACATTTTTTGATATTATCACCCTTATTGCTTTCCGGTATTTTTATGACAATAATGTCGATATCGCCATAATAGAAACAGGGCTGGGAGGCCGTCTTGATTCCACCAATGTGATTACTCCCCTCTGTTCAATAATCACCGCCATATCCATGGATCATACAGCCATTCTGGGCTCTACCCTTCCCGAGATCGCCGGAGAAAAGGCAGGGATTATAAAACAGGGAGTCCCCGTAATAACAACAGGCCAGGAGGCTCCCATTCGGGATGTTCTTATATCACGGGCAGCACAGGAAAACGCTCCCCTATTAATCCACGGCCGGGATTTTTCAGCCACGAACAGGAAAAAAACGAAAAACAGGATAATCCCGGGGACTGTATTCGATTACGAACTCCGCCCGGAGGAAGAAAGTCTCTCCCGCACAATTCCGGGGATTGAGATTAACCAGCCCGGATCATTTCAGGCTGAAAACGCGTCCCTGGCAATAACTGCTGCCTGCATCATCAGGAATTCCTTTACCGGGATTACCCCGGCTTCGATTAAACAGGGACTGGCACAAACCACCATCCCCGGCCGCTTCCAGGTGCTCCACAACAAACCATTGCTTATTTTTGATCCTGCCCATAATATCTCTGCTGTGCTGGCTGCAATGGAAATCCTGGAAGACATACCGGCACAGCCTCGCGTAATTATACTGACCCTTATGCAAGATAAAGAATACGAAAAAATCATTACACGCTTTGAGAAATCGGGAGCAGAGCTCATTTATTACGAAGCCGGAGAAGAGCGGGGTCTCCGGGTTACGGGAACCTCCCTGGAAAACCGTTTTTTTGCCGTCCTCCGGAACAAACAGGAACTTTACCGGGTTCTCGACACATTCTCTTTTTCCGGATTATTTTTCTTTACAGGATCATTCAGACTCTATACAATAGCTGTTGATTATTCAAACAGAATATAAAATACCACGATGGAACACTATGGAAAACAGTAAAACAACCGTTCTTCTTCAAACAATAAAAGAAACACTGGAATTATATCAAAAGGGCGAGCTTTCTTTTGATACGACAAAAGAGGAATACAAAAGAATTCTATTGGAATATAAAGAGCTTGAAAAGAAAAACAAGCATTATCATACTCACGGTTATTTAAAAGGGCTTCTGTATCATCATAATGCAAACAATTTTTCCAAACTAACGGTTCTCTTTGAATGGAAAAAAGCGGAATTAGATCATCATTCCCAAAATGAATTCAATAAAGTATTTAATGAAAAAACAAGTGCCGAGCTGAGAATTCTCGATTATTACGGGGACAATAAACTCCTTGCCACGCTTCCCGAACTCATTCGGGAAGAAATTGAAAAAAGTTTCGAAATCAGCAAGGAGAGCTCCCGGTTTTTTACGGCCCAACCCCAAAAAAAATTCCTGTTTAAGGAAAAAAAACCCGGTTTTTCTCTGTTCTTTAACGGAATTGAGTTACCGAATAAAAAACTGGTTATTGCGGCAGTGACCTCATCAAATTACTTTAAAGTCAACCAGTTCCAATATTTCTGCAATCTTATTAGTACCATTTACCGGGGTAACCGGAAAATAAATTTCCCCGTTACTTTTGATTACTTTACCGCGCTCTCTTCAGAGATAAAACAATATATTAACGCGCATTCCAATCCCGGAACAGCTATTATGGCTACCAGCTATGTCTTCGTTAGCCTGGACAAAATTTTTCACCAGAATGATTCTACAACCATGATTAACCTGTCGAACCTGATAATTAAAACCCTTAAAAACAATACTCCGGAAAAGTCCCTGGTCCTTGCTCTTTCATTAAACTCATACCTGGTACTTACTCCGCAAGAAGAGCATTCCGCGAAAAAAACCATTAATTTTCATTATAATGAAATAGCTATTCCCTACCAGGTTATCCATGTCACCATTGATTCGGGAAAATCGCTCTATAACCTGTGGGAAAAACTTTTTATATTTGAAAACTATGTTATGGGTGGAGATAATCCTTGAGCTCTACCATGAGAAAAAAACAGGTCGTTGTAATTGGCGCTTCCGACGCAGTTGATTTTTGTGATGAAGCCTACTCTATTGGGGCCTATATTGCCCAACAGGGATATGTACTCATTACCGGCGGAAGAGGCGGTATTATGGAAGCTGCCTCACAAGGGGCTTTTGAACACCAGGGAACCGTAATCGGTATATTGCCCGGTGCCGACGACTCTGAGGCAAATCCCTACTGCACCATCGTTCTCCCTACGGGGATTGGTTTTGCCCGGAATATTGTAAATATTCTGGCAGCCGACATTGTTATTGCCATTGGCGGCAAAGCAGGTACCCTTTCGGAACTGGCGTATGCCTGGCAATACGGAAAACCGGTAATTTGCTGTACCTTCGCAGAAGGCTGGAGCCAAAAACTCCCTGCCACGGGGATCGACGACCGGCCGGGAAGCACTATTTATTCAGCGGAAACAGTGGAAGATGTTTTTCGCTGCCTGAAAAATCATTTTTTATAGCGAGCATCCTGCCTGTCGTACATTTCAATAATTTTCAACCGCAGCTCATCCAGGCCCTTTTCTTCCCGTACGGAACCAACTACGGAGCCGCGGTAATTCCTGGCAGTACTGTTAACAAGCGCTTCATCTTCGATGAGGTCGCATTTGTTAAAGAAGAGTATAACAGGTTTTTCAAGACAATCAAGCTCCTTGAGTTCCTCTTCAACGGTCTTAATATTATTTTCCAGGTCAACCGCGTTTATATCAATAACATGAAGAATAAAATCGGAATTTTTGATATCTTCCAGGGTAGACCGGAACGACTCAACAAGGTTCGCAGGCAGGTTGCGAATGAATCCTACCGTATCCGTAAGGAGGGCTTTTTTCCTGTCTGCGAGATATACGGAACGGGTATAGGAATCAAGAGTGGCGAAAAGCCTGTCTTCTACAAAAAGATCATCCTTGGCCAGGTAATTTATAAGCGTAGATTTTCCGGCATTGGTATAGCCAACAACCGCGCCCAGCAATTCACGTCCCCGAGCTCTCCGGGTTCGCTCCCGGTGTGCTTCGAATTTCTTTAATTTTTTAGAAAGAGAACTGATGCGCTTTTCAATATGCCGCCTGTCGGTTTCCAGCATCTTTTCACCGGGCCCCCTGGTTCCAATCCCGCCCCCGAGCCGTGAGAGAACACCGCCAAGCCCTTTTAACCGGGGAAGAATATACCGCAGCTGGGCCAGCTCTATCTGGATCCTGGCTTCGGCGCTTCGAGCCCTGCGCGCGAAAATATCCAGGATGACCTCGTTGCGGCCAACAACCCGGCACTTCAGGGTATCTTCAAGATTCCGGACCTGGGCCGGCCGGATATTATTCAGATCAAAAACAACAATTTTGATCTCATTTTCTTTGATAAAGTCGATTAAATGACCAAGATAGCCTTTACCAATAATATACGCAGGGTCTAATTTTTCCCTGTTAATAACCATGGTATTAACAATGATCCCTCCTGCTGTTTTAACCAGCAGTTTTAACTCTTCAAGAGAGTATTCAAGTTCATTAAGTTCCTGCCGGTTTATTCGAATGGCAATGAGAAGAGCCCGCTCATCTTTTGATGACGCAATTCTATTTACTGAAGCATCCATGAAAGATTAATTTACATCCCCTGGTGATATTATTTTTTCCAAACCAGCCTTTGTTTACTTCAAGAGCAAACAGGGCTCGTTTTTTCGAAGGATAGGTAACAGAAATATCCAGCGGTTTCATGTCGTATATCTCATTTATTACCCCGCTACTGCTAATGTACGCAATACTTAAAGGAATATAGGTATTCTTCATCCAGAAATTCCGTTTAATATTATTCGCGAAAACAAAGATCATTCCATGATCTTGTTTCATATTCATTCTAAACATGAGCCCCTTTCGTTGGGTCGGCACAGTGTCGGCAATCTCAGCGCTGAGTTTTACCCGTTTGTTCCTCGTGTTGACAATCTCAATAGTACAAACCTTATTTTGATTTGAATTTTCCGGAAAACAAACCAGCGGGAAAAGCAGCAGCAAGAACGATATGGCAATTTTAATACTAAAATTCATCATGATATTCAATCCTGATCATCCGGTTCGGATTTTCATGCTGCTGGAACATCAGGTCGAATTCTATTCCCAGGTGATCCATATAGGAATACCTGATTCCAAAATTAAGAAGCCAGTCATCATTCCGTTGGAAATTCCAGTAAACACGTTCAATCTCGGTTTTAAACCTAAACGATTCTCCCATTGGAATGTCAAGCGCTAAAAAATAAGACGTATCATTTCCTTCAAAAACCGGCTGTACCGGGAGCCTGATCCCGTAACTGACAAACTGCTGGGAATCAAAAAGATATATTGGACTGGTAAAGGCAAGATAAGGGCCATATATCATCCTGTTTAAGACATTCTGCGGATTCTCGGTCCGTCCTTCCTGACCGCTGTAGAACGAATCATAACCAATGGCTATTGCCGGTGGAAAAGGCGGACTGGAGTCACATATCTTGATCCTGGCAATAACACCGGGAACATTTGGTTTGGGAGTATCCTTGTCTATTAAATTTTGAACATCAAAAGATATTCCCAGGTAAATATTATCATGAAGCCCAATAACGGTTTTTAACTCTACGCCGCCGTTATCGTACCCCAGGAATGAGACTTTATAGGTTCCTCTTCCTATGGTATAGGCTGTTGGTGTATCAATTACAACAGTGCTCTTTGACTGTGAAAATCCCGGGATTGCAGCAGCGACATGAGCCAATAGAACAATCAGCATTAGTACCGGTCTGGACTTTTTCATCTATTCCTTCCTGTATACTCCTTACAGTTTTTCTTTATTTATCGGTAAATAGACGGTAATTATTTCAGCATTAATTTAATATTATTGCCCTGTTGATGAAATACTTATGGGATGGGGGGGATTATACTTATAAAATTTTATATTAACCGGGAAGCTTCCCAGAGGAGCGCAGGGCTCCTGACCCTCAAAAGAAACTTCCCGGATTTTACCCTTCGATTATGTCTTATTTATCGACCCGGGAGATGTAATTCTTAACCAAAAAAAAGAAAAAAAGCTGTTGTTCATTCCCCTCCAACTAGCGTTCATTCCCTAAAACAGGAATTAACCGCTTTATCTTTGACGTCATGACTATATTTTATTATCTTGTTTTTATATGATGGAACTATTGATAGAAGAACAACAAAATGGGAATATTATAATCATTCATATACATGGAGATTATAATATTCATAGCCGCATTGCAGTGGATGCCGCATGGAAAGAACAGGTAAAACGGAATCCCGGGGTCATTGCTTTTGAGTGCAGCCGCCTTGAACTCCTGGATTCTACCGCTATTGGAGCCCTGGTTGTATTTTTCAAAACCGCTCGAGAGAATAATATCAAACTGCTCTTTTGCGATCTTCATAAAACAATAGCCGAAATTTTCAGTAAAACAGGGTTAAATAATTTTTTCACCATTACCAGCAGTGAAATGATCAACTGCGCATAGTGAGCGGTTAAATTTTGCTAAAGATATCCTCTTCACGCTCCCGCATATGAGCGGCATCCTCTTCCCCGGTCTCATGATCATATCCCACAAGATGGAGAAGCCCGTGAATAAGCAGTCTTTTTATTTCGTCGTACAGGGTTATTTCGTATTCAAGAGACTGCTCTGCTGCTTTTTCCAGGGAAAGATACACATCCCCAAGATTTTCCACAGACTCTTCAATCCCGGGGAATGGATTCTCTCTGTAGGCAAAGCTAATAACATCGGTTGCCGTATCCTTGCTCCGGTAATCCTTATTAATCGCTCGAATATACTCATTACTGGTAACAATCACCGTTACTGATACATCATCAAGACTGAGACAATCAATTGTTCCCCGGGAAATAGTGCGGAGAGTATCAACAGTAATATCCTGGTATGGCAGGTTTATATCTTCGGAATATATATCAACATTTTTCATAAAATCATCTTCTAAACTCAATCTTTTGCCGCTTCACTTCCCCTTTTTTTACCTTCTTTTCAAGCTTTTTAACATCTGATTTTTCAGGATACTCTATCCTGGTATGAAAAATACCGTTTAAAATACTTAAGAAAGCTTTCTGGATTTTCGCGAGATCCGACATTGAAAGATCGGAATTTTCCAATTCTCCGTCATTCAGCTTATTATAAATAATTTTCCGGACCAGCCCCTCAAGTTTTACCGAACTGGGCTCCTGTAAAGACCTGGACGCTGCTTCAATAGCATCGCCAAGCATTACCACTGCGGTTTCCCTGGTACAGGGTTTGGGACCGGGATACCGGAAATCGGACTTCTCCACTTCATCGGAATTTCCGGAATTCGCGGCCTCTTCCAGCGCCTGGTGGTAAAAAAAAGTCATTGTAGACTGCCCATGATGTTCCTTGATAAAATCAATAACAGAATCGGGAAGCCGGTGTTTCTTAGCTAATCCTACTCCCTTGCTTACATGAGAGATAATTAACCGGGAATAATCCGTAGGCGGTAAAATATTAGCGCGGGGATCGGTCTTATTGTTTTCTATATACATTCCCGCGTCCTCAATTTTCCCGATATCGTGATAAAAAGCTCCCACCCGGGCAAGCATATGATTCGCGCCAATATCTTTACAGGCCGATTCAGCCATTGTGGAGACGATCAGTGAGTGATTATAGGTTCCCGGCGCATTGACCAGCATCTGCTTAAAAATATCGGCATTCAAATCCGAAAGTTCCAGCAGCTTGAATTTTGTGGTAATATCGAAAAGCCCCTCATAAACAGGAAGCACGCCAAGAACAAGGATGGAATTAATGATCCCGGCCGCGAATGCCAGCTGGATATTCGGTGCCATCTGCATTAAAGGGACTTCCCCCAGCAGGGCTATGGCAACAATAACAATGGAATTACAAAGCCCCAGGATAAAACCGCCTTTCAAAAATTCCGTACGCCGTTCCACATTTCCATTAACAAAAGCGCCAATGAGTACCGAAGAAAACCCAAGAACAAACATGGATAGATCTCCACCCCCGGCAAGCAAGGTCATAAAAAAAAGCAGGTAGACTCCTACAATTAGCGCAAGGTATATATTATAAAGGATCGAGATGAGCATGGCTACAAATGGTATGGGTAAAAGCAGCACAAAAGTTATTTTTGATTCCTCTACATATTCCCACTTTGAGACGAAAAAAGAATAGAGCATAAAGATCATGATGAGTGAAAAAACCACAAAAACAGATTCTTTGTCCGGTATAAGGTTTTTCTTGTACTCAAGAAGAAAGAACCCGAATATGATAAAAAAGACCATTTGCAGGCATAACAGGCCAAAAACATAACTGATATTTGACGATTTGGCGTGCCGGTTCAATATGGTAATCTTATTATATTTCTCTGTGGTTATTGTTTTTCCCTTACTAACAATATTCAGCCCCTTTTTAAGAACTCCCATAACAGGCTTCACATTCTTTACTTTTTCATTAACCCGTCTCCGTGTTTCTTCAGGATTAAACGTAAGATTCGCGCGGAGATTCCTTCGAACAATATAGGCCACGGCATTCAGGGTCTTCCGGGGTAAATTGGGAGCAGTAGAATAGCATTTATTATATAAACTTTTTTTAATATCCGGAACAGTTGCTAACTTATCCAGCGAACTCGAAACCTCTACATTAATCTCCGACGTATTAACTACCCGGATAGTTACATTCTGATTATCCAGTTGAAGCGGGTTCTCGTATGGTGTGTCCAGTAAACCAACCTGGTTATTGTCATATACATAGATGAGTGTTTTAAATATTACTTTTTTTAGATAGGCCGGATTAGGGTAACTCAGCAGCTCCAGGAGTACCCAATCCTGATACTGGAGATAGCCGGGCAAACGCGACTTTAGAGACGCCAGCTGGAACGTCATGTCTGTGGTTCCAATAGGAGGATTCACTTCCAGGGTATTCCGGACATTACCGAATAGAATCCCCAAAACCTTTAGCTTTTCAAGAAGAATTCCTCCGTCACGGTCAAAAACAACTGGTACGGAATCGACCAGTCTTTTCTTCTCCATTTTGGTTTCGGAATCATTCTGGTAATGAATATCCCTGTTTACCCAGATATCTTCACGCGCAATATCACCAACGCTATACATATAAGAAGTATCGGCAACATTCATAGAGAGCAGCATTGTGGATATAATTATTACCAATACTACGCTAAAAAATGAATATTTTATTGTCTGATCGCTCCATATTAACGACACAGTGCGAAAAAAGATGTTAAATAGTGGTTTCATATCTTTTAATCAGTATACCCACTCCGTTCATATGCTGCAACAATTTTTTCAACTACAGGATGACGGGAAATATCTTCCCGGGCAAACCTGGTAAACGAAATATCATCCACCCCTTTCAGGATCTTAATAACCTGGAGAAGCCCCGATTTTTTCGACTTGTCGAGATCAATCTGGGTTATATCACCGGATATTACAAGTTTAGAATTGTTTCCAAGCCTTGTCAAAAACATTTTCATCTGGGAGACTGTTGTATTTTGAGCCTCATCAAGGATAATAAAAGCATTATTAAGCGTTCGCCCTCTCATATATGCCAGGGGAGCTATCTCAATTGTTCCTATTTCTATCAATTTTGCTACTTTTTCCATTGTCAGGAGGTCAAAAAGGGCATCATACAGCGGCCGCAGGTAGGGATTTATCTTCTGAATAAGATCCCCGGGTAGAAAACCGAGACTTTCTCCTGCCTCAACTGCCGGCCGGGTTAGAACAATCTTGTCCACCTGCCCCTTCAGGAAATAATGGAGTGCCACTGCCACTGCCAAAAAAGTCTTTCCTGTTCCCGCAGGCCCCACTCCAAAGGTTATTGAACTGTTATGTATGGCCGCGATATAATTTCCCTGGTTAATTGTCCGGGGTACTATGGTTTTCCCGGTTTCATGTATCCGTATCTTTAACCGTTCGATATCTTCAAATTTGATCTTTTTTCCGGAAATAACGGAATTTGCCATATACTTTAGATCAAAATCATTAAATTCATATGATCCGTCTTTTACCTGCAACAGATCGCTCATAAGGTGGAACAACTGAATGGTCTTTTCACATTTATCCTCAGGAGCCTTCACGATCAGGGTATTCCCTCGCGGAATTATCTCTATGCCAATAAACTTTTCCAGTTTCCGTATATTCGTATCATTATAACCGCATATTTTTTGATACAGTGTGATATCATCAACCTCAAAAACTCCTTCTTCCATTTACAATAAACCTCAATTTGTCTATTTTTTGTTACCAGGCACTGATAAGTGTTGGCGAGCACAGCGGAGCAGCGTTTGTGCTTGCGGAACAGGCCATAGCTTAATTTTGTTTACCAGCGTGGCCGTAAGATAATACCTCTTCAAAATGCTGCGGAACTCCCTCCGGTCAAACAGTCCTCACATTCTGAAGAGGTATTATCTTACGGCTATATGAAGTTAGCCATATCTACAACACTTGCAACGATTTGACGCAACTCTATAACAGGGTCGGAAATTCACCGATTACCTTACTTCCCTACTTCTCTACTACTTTAATAGAAAGCTCTCGAAGCTGCTCCATTGCTACCCCTGACGGAGCAGAACTCATAAGGCACTGGCCTTTCTGGGTTTTTGGGAACGGTATAACGTCTCGTATTGAATTCTTTTTTAAGAGAAGCATAACCACTCTGTCCAGTCCAAGGGCGATTCCGCCGTGAGGTGGTGCTCCATACTGAAGGGCGTCCAGGAGGAAGGAAAACTTTTCCTGTGCTTCTTCTTCGGAGATATTCAAAGCGGTAAAAACCCTGCTCTGAACATCAGGATCATTAATCCTGATAGAACCGCCGCCGATCTCAACGCCGTTTAATACAACATCATAGGCCTGGGATTTCAATTCCCTCGCGTCTTCCGGCTTGAGCCCTTCCAGCATTCCCATCTGCCCGGGTAAAGGCGCGGTAAAAGGATGATGTATAGCCTGGAACCGCTTATTCTCTGAGTCGTACTCAAATAATGGAAAATCCGTTACCCATACAAAATTAAGCCTGTCTTCATCAATAAGATTCAGATCATTCGCGATCTTGAGCCTCATATTGGAAAGAGTTGAATTCACTACATCTTCTTTATCAACAGAAAAGAATAATACCGTATTTCCCGTAAGATTAAACCGCTCAATGATCATTTTCTTCTCATCATCACTGAGGAATTTGGATATTCCACCTTCGAAATTCCCTTCTTTATACCTGGTCATGGGAAATCCCTTTGCTCCATAGATCCGTACATGTTCGGTGTAATCATCTATCATTTTCCTGGTAATTTTGGTTTCATCATCAGGAACAGGAATAGACCGGACCACTCCGCCCGAAGCAAGCGCGGAAGAAAAAACCTTGAATTCGGAATTTACAAAAATATCACTACAATCAACAAGCTCAAGCCCAAAACGGGTATCGGGCGCGTCACAGCCGAACCTGGCCATTGCTTCATCATAGGTCATTCGTGGAAAAGAATCTTCAATATCCCGGCCAATTACATCTTTAACCACCACTTTCAGCAGCCCTTCAATTGTATCCATTACCATATCCGGAGTAACAAATGAAAGCTCCATATCAACCTGGGTAAATTCCGGCTGCCGGTCATTTCTGAGGTCTTCATCACGGAAACACTTTACAATCTGGAAATACCGGTCAAACCCGGATATCATAAGAATCTGCTTAAACAGCTGCGGGGATTGCGGCAGCGCGTAAAACTGTCCCCGGCTCATCCTGCTGGGCACCAGGAAATCCCGGGCTCCCTCAGGGGTGGATTTATTCAGCATTGGGGTCTCAATCTCAAAAAACCTGTTCTCTGTCAAATATTTCCGCGTTGACTGCATCATAAGATGCCTTTTTATAATTGTATCCTGCATTTCATCCCGGCGAAGATCCAAAAAACGGTACTTAAGCCTGATCTCTTCATTCAGGGTATCTCTGGAATCTATTTGAAAAGGAGGAACAAGAGAACTGTTCAATATTTCAATATAATCGGCCACAACTTCAACTTCTCCCGTAGGCATATCGGGATTTATGGTTTCATTGGAACGTTTTCGTATTTTTCCTGTTACTTTTATTACATACTCACTTCTTGTGCTGTCGGCAATCCGGGTATTCTCGGCTGAGGTTGAATTGTCAAAAACAACCTGCATGATTCCCGATACATCTCTCAATTCAAGGAATACAATTCCTCCAAGGTCTCTTTTTTTGTCGACCCATCCGGCCAGGAGTACTTCCTCTCCTTCATTCTTCAGGCGTAATTCCCCGCAATATACTCTTGTGTTATACATAAACTCGTCCTTTATTTTATCTCTATTTTGATTTAAAAAGCGGCTTTTCTAACTTTTAATTTTTATAGGTAAATGACAATTTTTAAAATTTAGCTATTTGTCAAGCGGAAAAAACCGATTGATTTGCCCTGTTCCGTAAAAATATGCTTGACTTTCTCTAATTATATGGTATAATTTAAGTATATTTTGATAAATATAGACTGAAAATGGGAACGTTTACAAACCATTTAAGATTATCAATGTTCTTTGCAGTTCAATTTTTTCAGGTTTATTTAAGGTTAAGCTTCAACTGTTTAATGCTAACTGACGGACCAGGTTAAATCTTCGACCAGTTTAATTGATAAATTAAACCTCCATAAAATTGGTATAGTATATATCTGACATTTTAACGAAAACAAGCAAACTGGGATATATTTTTCTATTCAGTACATTATATTATTTATACCTTTTATACAACTGGATAGCAATTTATATATATTTTTAATTTTTTTCGACGAGGTGTTTTATGTCAGTACAAATCTATTCCGGTAATCTTTCTTACAGAATGAGTGAAGAAAGTCTTCGTGAACTCTTCGAAGAGTACGGAGAAGTCAGTTCTGTAAAAATCATTAAAGACCGGGAGTCAGGCAGATCACGAGGCTTCGGCTTTGTTGAAATGTCAAGCAGTGATGAGGCCGAAAGCGCGATTCAGCAGCTTAACGGAACCGAAATCATGGAAAGAAACATAAGGGTCAATATTGCACGGCCCAAAAGCAGGTAAGCAACACTTTTCGGACGGTTGAAAGGGGTTGCACCGCTGTCAACCGTCCTTCATCCCTTTTTTCTTTTCCCGGCTCATTAGTATATAATCAGGTCATCCCTGTTTATTACTTCATCAAAATATGTGCTTCCCAATATCTTTTTTATTTCAGTGCTTTTTTTCCCTTTAATCAGCTCAAGCTCCGTATGATCATAATTTACAATCCCATGCCCTATGGAATTCTTTTTTTCATCGACGATCTCTACAATATCACCCATCCCAAAGTGGCCCTCAATACTCCTGATCCCCGATGCCAGCAAGGATTTTTTCCGCTCCCTAATGGCCGCTACTGCTCCCGCGTCTATTCGCACATACCCCTTTCCTTTTCGCAATGCCAGCCATTTCTTTTTACTTGACAGCGGCTTTTCCCTGCCCACAAAAATGGTCCCTATTTTTTCGCCGTTCATTATCCGGTTCAACACTCCCGGCATGCTGCCGTTGGCTATCACCATCATCTCTCCGAACCTGATTATTATCTGGGCTGCCTTGATCTTGGTGAGCATGCCGCCGGTTCCGTGAATACTGCCCGATCCTCCTGCTTTTTTTAGCACATCATTCGTGATTTTTGATATTTCTTCCACCGGCGCGGGGTCTTTTAAATCATTATAAAATCCGTCAATGTCGGAAAGCAGGATCAATACGTCCGCGTCTATGAGGCTTGCCACATGCGCCGACAGGGTGTCATTGTCCCCTATTTTGATCTCTTTTACCATTACCGAATCATTCTCATTTACTATGGGTATTACTCCAAGATCCAGCAGGGCATTCAGGGTATGGCGGGCATTTAAAAACCGCCGACGGTGCTTTACATCATCCTCTGTCAACAGGATCTGCCCTACGGTAAACCCTTTTCGGGAAAAATATTTTCGATATTGATTTATTAAAACTGCCTGTCCCACTGCCGCGAAAGCCTGTTTCTCCGGTATGGTTAACTGCTCACGGCCCTTCTGCAGTTCTCCTGCCCCGGCCGAAATTGCCCCTGATGAGACAAGCACTACCTGGTATCCTCTTTGATTGAGCGCCGCTAAATCGGACACCAGGTTCGATATTTTTTTCCCTGAAAGTATCCCATCTTCCGATATCGTGGAAGTCCCCACCTTTACTACGATCTTTTTTACCTGTTTTAGTAATTCATTCCGCGGCATCTTCCTGCCCCATCATGGCTTCGAGCCTTTCAAGCAATGTATCAATATGCAGATTTTCAACGGAAGAGAGCGCTAAATAATTTCCCGCTCCGAAATCTTCATCCCACAAGGACTTCATTTCCTCCCTCTCATCTTCCGGCAGCAGGTCTATTTTTGTCAAGACCACAAAATACGGTTTATTATTCAACTCTTCATTATATGTGCTTAATTCCGCTCTTAACAACTCATAGTTATACCGGGGATCCTGCTCGGTTGAATCAACCAGGAAAAGCAGCATCTTTACCCGTTCTATGTGCTGCAAAAAAGAAAGCCCCAGGCCGTGGCCCATATGAGCCCCTTCGATTATTCCCGGAATATCGGCGATTTTATAAACCCTGCCATTGTCCTGCTCCACCACTCCCAGGTTGGGGATGAGCGTGGTAAAAGGATAGTCTCCTATTTTAGGTTTCGCGTTTGTCACTTTCGAAAGCAGGGTCGATTTTCCCGCGTTAGGAAGCCCCACCAGGCCCACATCCGCGATTAACTTCAGGTTTAAGCATACGGCAAACTCCTCCACGGCAATGCCGGGCTGGGCCATCTGGGGAGTCTGGTTTGTGGAGGACTTGAAAAAGGTATTTCCCTTGCCGCCGATCCCTCCTTCGGCAATGAGTACCGGTTCATTTTCAAGAATAAGATCTGCCAGAACCTCTCCGGTTTCCACGTCCGTTACCTGGGTGCCGGGCGGTACTTTTATTACCATGTCTTCCCCGTTTTTTCCGTGGCACTTTCCCCCGGTTCCGGGTTCTCCGCGCTTCGCTTTATAGAGCCGGTCCCTGAAAAAATGAGAGAGATTATAATAGCGCCGGTCTGCTTCCACATAGACATTCCCGCCCTTGCCGCCGTCTCCGCCGTCGGGGCCGCCTTTGGCTACGTATTTTTCCCGGTGGAAATGGACCGATCCGGGGCCGCCGTCTCCGGCTTTTATTCGTATATCGATTGTGTCTGTAAATTTTGCCATATGAACCGTATTATGATCTGATTTTGCTAGTGATCGCTGCGAATTGGAGCTGGTGCTTGCGAGAAATTTTGATATTTCTCCTTCACCCCTGTGATAATCCATCGTGTATTGCACAGGGGCGTCGCCATCCGTGGCTCCTGTTACGGAGAAATATCAAAATTTCTCGGAACAGTTGATTCGCTAATTTTGTTATTTTAATTTATGTCGTTCTCTATTGTTGTATTCTCTAGAAACAACAAATCGCGTATGAGTTTTATTCAATACGCGATTCACTTTATTCTTATAAACTGTTATAATGCCGCGAACAGTGCAGTGTTCACATGTATCAATTGTTTATGCTGATGCTGATGTTGGTACAGGATAAATGGAGACTTTTTTTCTATTCTTGTTCTGTCTCTCAAAGGTTACAACACCGTCAATTTTCGCAAAGAGCGTGTCATCTCCGCCCCGGCCAACATTAGTTCCCGGATGGATCTTTGTTCCTCTCTGCCGCACCAATATTGTTCCACCGGTTACAACCTGTCCGCCATATCTTTTAACTCCAAGTCTTTTTGATTTGGAATCTCGTCCGTTTCTTGTAGAACCGCCACCTTTCTTATGTGCCATGTCTAACCCCTTTCAACTTATGTATTTTTAAACGAAATCTCTACCGATCCCGGATATTCTTTTTCGATCTCAAAAATTCCGATACAAAACATATCGAGGATTATTTTTAAAACCGCTGTTTTTTCCTGTACTAATTGAGATAAATCAATCTCACTTCCAAGATAACCATCTTCCCTGGTTACCTTCTGGGGAATTGCTCCGATCTTCGCGATCCCCAAAATCATTGTCTGCGATAGAGCAGATATTGCCGCGCAAACTATGTCGGTCCCTTTTTTGCCGAAACCGCTGTGCCCTTCAATTGTTACTGAAATTGTTGATGGTTCTCTGAAGAATACGCCATCTTTGAATTCAATATTAACAAACGATACTGCTATCAATCTATCGTATAGGCTCTCTTAACCTACGGTGAGGTCGTTGATTTTCAACTGTGTATATTGCTGACGGTGACCAAGTGTTCTTGTATAGTTCTTTCTCTTTTTGAACTTAATTCCTCGTACTTTGTCTCCCTTTATATCGCCCAGCACCTTTGCCGAAACTTTTACATTATTTAAATAGGGATCGCCAACCTGAACTTCATCACCATTCGCATACAAAAGAACCTTATCGATCGTAATCTCTTCGCTTACGTTCTTGAGCTTGTCCACATCAATTATATTGTCTTTTTCAACTTTGTACTGTTTTCCGCTTATTTCAACTATTGCATACATGATAGAGAGTCCTTTATCTATTATTTTTAATTTTTAATGTTAAATTTAGTCTGAGGAAGCTTTCATTCTCACTTTCCCCGGTTTTTTGGGCCCACAAGGATTCGAACCTTGGACCTACTGATTATGAGTCAGCCGCTCTAACCGACTGAGCTATGGGCCCTTTCTTAAGAGACATAAGTATCTTTTAAGAAACATACAATAACGTATGAATAGCCATATATCATTAAGAGTTTGTATATGTCAAGAAAAAATTGTATATGCGAGAAATTTGCCGTAATCTTTTAAAAAAAGCTACCCTCCGGGCTGGGTACGTATCTCCGCGCCGTAGGGATTCCGGAGCACCTGGCTCCCATAATAATAGTTTTCTTTATTCATCTCTTCCGCGTCACTATACGCTTCGATTATTCCCACCACATGTATCACTATTGATATAGTGAGCAGCAGGCCCGAAATTATAAATTTTGACTTTATGTCCGTATCCGTGGCGCTTCCCAGAAAATAATTATATAAATAATACCCTGTTAAACCATAACCGGCACTTGTGGCAAGGCAAAATCCAATCCCTTTTAAGTCCTTTCTTAAATAGATTTGACCGCCGCCTCCCGGTATCATTAACGAGAGTAAACAGGCCAGGCGCGGGTCCTTTTTTTGCGGCCGCGGTGAAAAATCTCTTCGCTCCGCCACCCGTACATAGACCTTGTCGCCTTTGGCTGGTTCCGTTTTACCTGTTTTTTTTGCCGGTGTTGTGCCGCGTGCTTTCTCTGCCATTTCTATTTGCTGAAGCTTCTTTCTCTCTACGGACTCTTCCAGAGTGAGTGCCTTTACTGCCGGCAGCAGGTAAAACGCGTAAACAATCTGTATTCCAAGCAAAAAAGCAAGACTTCGTTTGAATCTCATAAAAAACTTACCCTGTTCCTTCCGTTCTTTTTGGAGACATATAATGCTTTATCGGCACGACCGATGAAATTCTTCTTATCAAAATCAATTTCCGGGTCAAATTGTGCTATGCCAACGGATATGGTTATTTTTAATTTTTTATCTTCATGCGCTATGGTTTCACTCTCTATACTCCCACGGTACCGTTCCGCTACGATCAGTGCTTCATGTATATCGGTTTTGGGCAGTATTATTGCGAACTCCTCCCCTCCATAGCGGGCTGCTATATCCATTAACCGTATATTTTCTTTTAAGACCTGGGCAACTCGCTTTAACACGATATCTCCTACCAGGTGACCGTGTGTATCATTAAAATTCTTAAAATGATCAATATCGGCCATGATGAGCGACAGCGGTCTTCTATATTTTACCGTCCTTTCGATCTCCTCATCCAGATACGTTTGAAAATAATGATGTATCTTTAACTTGGTCATCATGTCGGTTGTTGCCATTTCATATAAATAAGCATTTTGTATGGCTATCCCTGCCAGTGACGCGATATTTAACAGGTATTCTTTTTCTGTTTCACTAAAATCTTTTTTGTTTATCCGGTCTCCCAGTATTATAATTCCATTCAGATTGCCCCTGCTTACCAGGGGCACTATGACCCAGGGCTGAAGATGCTTTAATATCTCTATTGAGGAATCGGCTGCTCCTGTTTCCAGGTCTTCCATGGTATAACACTTAAATTCCTGCTCAATGACCTCTACTGTTTTCGATTTCGCTTTTAGCTCATATTCAAGAGAATGATCTATTTCAAACCCCTTATAATTCCGGTGCAGGGTAAAATCTTCAAATCCAATCCCTTTTCGCAAGAATATTCCGGCTCGTAATAATTGCATCTGCCCCATACAGGTCAGCAATATGGAGTCAATAAGTGTATCATAATCAAGTGTGGAATTCAGGCCTTTGCTGATATCGATTAACTGCTTCAGATCATAGATCTTACGCTCGTACTGCTCAATCTCTATGGGCCATTCCAGATTTTTTTCACTATTACTATTATCCATTAGATTATCCTTACTTTGCGAAATAACTACTCACAATAGTATACTCTTTTTACCAATAGATTTCAACTCTTTTATGCTTCCTTAACCCGCATGTTTTACAAAATTTTCAATGATTTTCATTCCTATATTATGACTCTTTTCCGGGTGAAATTGGGTCGCGATAAAATTACCCATTCCCACGATACAGGGAAACCGTACCCCATAATCTGCCTCTCCGATTTGCCATCTTTTATCATAAATAACCGGGTAATACGAATGTATAAAATAAAAATAGCTCTCATCGGGAATTCCTTCCATAAATTTCGATTCCGACACCTTTTTTACCGTATTCCACCCCATATGAGGCACTTTCAGCGCTCTTTCCTTGAATTTTACCACTTTTCCCGGCACGATATTCAGCCCCTTATGCTCTCCAAACTCCTCACTGGACGCGAATAAAAGCTGAAATCCCAGGCAAATCCCCATAAAATATCCGTCGCCCTGTATATACTCCTTAAGCGGCGCTATCCAGCCCAGATCCTCCAGGTGCTCCATTGCCATGCCATATGCCCCGTCTCCGGGCATTATGAGCGCATCCGATGTTTTTATTGACTCCGGATCACTGCTGACACGCACCGCATCCGTATATTTCTCCACAGCCTTTACAACCGATCTCAGGTTGCCCATGCCGTAATCTATCACCGTTATCATACTATCATTCCCTTTGTTGATAAAATATTCCCTTCTAAAAAATCATCTATGGAACTGGCACTGTACAATGACACTCCCAGGGCCTTAAATATGGCCTCGTGTATATGATGTCTGTTCTCTCCGTAATAGAGCTGTATATGCAGATTCATCCCGCATTTCAACGCGAATGCCTTGAGAAACTCTATGGTGAGCTCCTCGCTGTATTGCGCGATATATCCCTGTAATTCCATGCCCGTATAATGAAAATGTCCCCTTCCCGACAGATCTATTGCCGAAAGCGCCAGGGCCTCATCCATTGGTATTGTGGCATTGCCAAAGCGTTTTATCCCGCTTTTGTCTCCCAGGGCTTCGCCAAATGCCTGTCCCAATACTATTCCTATATCCTCTACTGAGTGATGATCATCTATCTCAGAATCGCCTTTACAGACCAGGTGCAGATAAAACCTTCCATGCTTGCTCATCGATGTGAGCATATGATCAAAAAACGGCACCCCACTGGAGATGTCCGATGGTTTCAGGCTCATCAACTCCAGCTCCACTGAGATATCTGTTTCCTGTGTCTTCCTCTGTACTGCGGCTTTCCTTTCCATTGTTCCTTCCTGCTCTTAGTATTCAAATCCCAGGCTAAACAAAACATCACCCTGCCCTACGCTCTTTTTATCATAGGGCCAGGCAAAGTCAAGTTTTAAAATCACCAGGGGGTAAATTGCAAAGCGGAATCCAAATCCAAAATCGGCCTTTAAATCTTCAAAGGCCCCGGTTTCACTATTTATTAAATCATAGGAGCCGTCCCAGGCCGATCCCACATCCACAAAAAACACTCCCCCGATCTCGCCTATGCCAAAGGTTATTGGCCAGCCGAATAAAATTCCCTTTACAAATGGAAACCGGAATTCCGCGTTAAATAAAAACATATTCTTCCCGGTATAACCAAAAAAAGTATGGCCCCGAAGCGTATTATATCCGCCTAAATAATACTTAAACGCATCACTGTCCCGGCCAAAGACCCTGCCCCCGGCTCCCTTTAACGCGATTACATATTTTTTATAAAACAAAAAATACTTTCTTATATCCACATCAAATGTTGAATATACATAATCATGGCCCGTTAAATTTATTGCCTGCTCAAATTCTATCCTGCCCCGCATCCCATCCATTGGTACCATCATTCCCCAGAGCGTGGTATCATAACTGAGCGCCAGGGCCAGCTGGTTTACATTGGCATAGACATCATCCCGTGAGTCCGCTGCCTCGTATCCGCGTTCATACCTGCTGAATGAGGCTTTCAGGTCCATTCGTAAAAATTTCGTAAAGGGATACCGCGCTATTCCGTACGCGCCGTAATGCTCCATGTGCAGGGTTCCGGTGTAGGCATTATGGATAAGGTCATTGATACTGGTTATTGAATATATCCAAAACGGGTTCTCCTGCCTGAAGGCGCCAAAGATAAGGTCGCAGCGATAGCGTAAATATGAATACGACAGGTCAAAATTAAAGTCATTTGACCCGTCATTGCGGACATAGTTTGTTGTCATTGCCATTTTATGATTTCCCGACAAATCAGACAACGATACCCTGGCTATTCCCATTATGGTATTCCTGAAATCTCCCACTATTCCCAGGGTTAGCCAGTCAAACGATATATCGGACGGATACGGTCGATAGAGTGACTGCGCCATGTCGAAATATCCCTGTTTGTAGGTAAATTCCAGGTATTCCGTCTCTATCTTCTCCTCATCTTCCGTTGGTTTGAGCCCTTCCATATCGATCTTCTTGATAAATATATCATACCCCAGGTTCTGATACCCCGTATATACCACCCTGTCTGCCGCGCCAAACCACTGCGGCTGAAATACCCCGGATAAGACATTGCTTACTTTATACTCTTCCCCTGTCTTCATTATATAAACATACAGGTTGTAAATTCCTGTCCTGTTCGATATATATATCATCCGCTCCCCGTCTTTTGATACATCGGGCTGCAAATCATTTCCCCAGCTCTTTACCAATATCCTTTTTTGCCGCGTCTTTAAATCAATCTCATATATATGATACCGCCCTCCAATCCGGCTATCATCAAGCTTTCCGTTTTCTGTCTCATTTGAACTATATACTATTTTTTTGGGGGTTCCCGGTACTATTTTCGGGTTTCTTTTGGTAAAAGGATCATTAGTTACCCGTGTCAACTTCTTCTCTTCCGTGTTATACAAATATATATCGGACGCCAGGCTGCCTGATCCTACAAATACCAGCTCTTTTCCGTCTTTCGAAATTGAGGGGTCCATTATTTTTCGAAACGGCAGCTCTATCTCTTTTTGTATATCCCCCTCTTCCGGATCTACGTAATATATTACATCCCGTCCCCCGGCCTGCGCTACAAAAACGATACTCTTGCCGTCCTCGCTCCAGCTGAGATTATTGTCCAATATATGCATCCCTTCAAACCGGTGATCCACATTCCCCCGTATTACTCTCCGGATTTCCCGCCCGCCTTTTTTTTCGACGGTTGCGATTACCAGGTCCGCGTATATATCCTTGTTGCTGATATAGGCTATCCGCTTTCCATCGGGTGAAATGGCCGGCGCCATATTTACCGATGACTTCGTCTTCACATGATTGCTTACCTGCTCCCCTTCTTCATCCTCATAATTCTTTTCCCGCACCAGGTGCATATACCGTTTTTTATAAAACCGTATCCACTCCTTATTCAACTCCTCCAGCCCTTTCCCGGTCCTGATTACGCAGGCCTGTTCCAGGTCTCCCAGGTCGCGGATATCCCGGAAAAACTCGCCCATACTCTCTTTTCCGTATTTCAATTCCATAAAATAAAAAAATGCCTGCCCTTCTTTATACAGCAAATATCCGCTCTTTACCCGGTAATAGGTCAACTCCAGCAAGGTTGCATATTTTTCATTAAACAGGGCATCCCTCATTACCATATCCGCTGTTTCATCATAGCCTATTGATACATACTCCGCCATGCCCTCTATTACCCAGAGCGGTACCCTGCCCGTCATCATCTTCGACATCAGGTTTCCCGATGTATCATTCAATAGGATATTATACTGAAACGCGTGGACCAGCTCATGTATTACCGTATGCCTGAATTTATCATCCAGCCCATTATAGGGTACCACCACCCTGTTCTTCAAGGCCTCTGTAAAGCCGCCCACCCCTTCTCCCAATATAAAAGGTATGATGGAGTTATTCTGGAATGTTATATGAGAGGGATAGACCATTATTGGTATTACATCGGTCAGTTCATGGCACAGGTAGTTCGATATATGTACATATCCCTGTTCCGCTATTTGTGCTGTTTTTTCCGCCAGCCCCTGCATGCCCTTTGGATAATGTATATCAAAATGAATTGTCTTGAGCACCTGCCAATTCATATCTTCATAATCGACCTTATTCTTGCCAAATGAATAAAGCGGCCCTGCACCTAAGACAAAAAGCCCGGCTGCTATTGCTGATATTAGTTTTCTTCGCACCATCTGTCCAAATATCGGTATTGGGTCTGGTTTTTCAAGCGCATTTTTTTTTGGATTATTCACAAAAATGCTTGTTTTTGTTATCATATTATTTGATTTGTACAGATATATTCGCCCTCCTCTACACACAAACGTCTTTACGGGCTTGCTTCTTCATAACGAGGGGCTGGAAGCCCCACGCTATGAGAAGGGAGATGTGCGCATAACAGGGGGATGTGTTTTCAAGATGAGAATAATAGAACAGAGGCTGTTTCCCGGCTTGCGAGCCAGGGTTATGCTCTGTGGTATAGGGTGTGCTATGAGGGGGTAAACCCCCTGGTTATGTTTGGGGGGCCATTAAAAGAATGCATACCTCACCGGTAGATGAATCATTATGTTCCGGGCTTTTGGGAATAATCAGCCTGATAATGAGACTAAATGAGTCTGCACTGTAGCAAATCCGCCGTTTTTTCCGGGAGTCCCCAAAAAATTTGCCATGAAATAACCCCGTGCATCTCAGAGGAGCAAGGACCGTGCAAAAGGGCGGTTTCCAATTCCATGCAGAGGGGCAAGAGCCGTGCAAAGGGGTGGGTTTAGAGACGTTTGTTCCGGAAGATGTTATCAAGGGCTATGCTCTGTCCCACGGGGTTGAAACCCCGAGCTACATGACGTCGCCCTTCCAGGGCGATTCTGTCCAGGGCCAATCATATCCGCAAGAGCTCTTATGAGTCTTTTTTCTTCTTCGGGGCTTTTTTCCGTTCCCAGAGCGGGTTCCAGGGGGTGCCATTAAAAGAATGCATACCTCACCGGTAGATGAATCATTATGTTCCGGGCTCATGAGAACAATCAGTCTGATAAAAAGACTAAATGAGTTTACACTGAAGCAAATCCGCCGTTTTTTCCGGGAGTCCCCAAAAAATCTGCCATGAAATAACCCCGTGCATCTCAGAGGAGCTCATCACATAATGGTGGAAGCGATAATTATCGCTTTTTTTTGGATCTTTTGGGGAAAGACCCAATATAATATCCAGGTATTCCTCAACAGCATAGGCGACTATAGCTGAAACAGACCTTTTCAAAAATTTTCTTAAGTCGAGACAATACTCGTACTGGTCCTCTTGAAACGAGATATGGAACTTATGCCAGTTCTCCTCCCCGGGAAAATCGAGCTGATACTTCACGGACCGCGCCATGGTCGCGGGAAAATCTTTCTCATTCATAACCATTTTCAAAAGCCGGATAATGATCTTAGTACGGGAGATCCCGAGCGACGCAGCAGCCTCATTGATTTTCTCCAAAACGGGAACCCGAAAGTTAATTGTAGTTCTAATTTTCATAAAAATACCCCAAAAAGTCTATTATCAGGCTGATATTTTTTAATCCAAATAACACCAGCCCCTATTAATAGAGCATCATTTTAGCTCTAAAAGTAACAAACTTTTTTGAGGAGCAGCAAAAAAAATCGCGTTTTATCTCAATCAAGCAGCGCTCCAATCCCGGCAAAGACGGAATTATACATAAAAGAGAGGTTTTCCATAACTTCGGGCCCGGCGAGCCTGGGATCAACGGGGTCCTGGCAGAGGGAATCGTTCCGCCAGACTTCCATTTCATCCACCAGGGGCAGAGAGGAGCCGTAGAATTCATTGATCTTTTTAATGCCCACATTCGCGATATAGGCATAACCCGCGCTGGAGGGATGAATCCCGTCAAGGGAGAACATGCCGCCCGAAGCGAAATCGAAGGTAAGAACAACCCCGCTTTCGGAGCCGTCGGCCTCATGGAGGCGGGCGCCGTTAGCTTTGAGATCATTGAACATGGAAAAGCAGTCAATGAGGAGCCAGTTATTTTCATCACAGGATTTTTTGATAATAGCATTAAAGGCAATAGTCCGGTTACGGATTTGACGGATCTCATCGGGAGTAAGGACCTGGGAAACATGGCGGGTACTGGTCACAAAAAACGGCACCATGCTGCCGGAGGGAATATCCGCGCCGGGTTTGATAGAGTTAAAAGGATTATCAACGGGCTGCAGCAGGGGAACGCAGGTATTGTCGGGCAGATTGATAACGGCGATCCCTTTGATGGAACTGGTGGCTTTAATTTTATCGACAAGGATATTCCAGTTTTCCTGAAAGAAATCAACAGAGGTGGAGGCGCCCGGGTCACC
>JAAENB010000884.1 GCA_024224995.1 bacterium
AAATTTAAGACAAGACATCAATTTCTGCCTATTAGTTTGAATATCCAATGTTAAGAATATAAAAGTGGGCTTCCCTGGTGGCACAGTGGTTAAGAATCTGCCTGCCAATGCAGGGGACACAGGTTTGATCCCCGGTCTGGGAAGATCCTACATGCCGCGGAGCAACTAAGCCCATGCGCCACAACTACTGAGCCTGCGCTCTAGAGCCCGTGAGCCACAACTACTGAGCCCACACGCCATAACTGAAGCCCGCGTGCATAGAGCCCGTGCTCTGCAACAAGAGAAGCCACCACAATGAGAAGCCCGCGCACCACAACGAAGAGTAGACCCCGCTCGCCACAACTGGAGAAAGCCCGCGCGCAGCAACAAAGACCCAACGCAGCCAAAAATAAATAAGTTTTAAAAATAAATAAATCAATCAAAAGGGCTAGGCTAGGCTTGATATAGTTCACTGTGAATTTTATTTGTTTATTTGCTTTTTTATTTTTATTTATTTTTGGCTGTTTTCGGTCTTTGTTGCTGTGCGCAGGCTTTCTCTAGTTGCAGCGAG
>JAAENB010000885.1 GCA_024224995.1 bacterium
TATGTTCTGTTGATTCCTCCTGAAGGAAATAGACCTAAACTGTCTCCGAGAAAGAAAGGCCCATATAGAGTTGTGAACTTTGTTGGTAGCAAGTACACTCTTCAGGACCTTCTCACTTCGAAAAACTTTGATATTCACATCTCAAAGCTTTCTCCCTTCAACTATGATGTAACCAGAACCGATCCTAAGACGATCGCAATGGATGACGCTCAAGAGTTCTTAATTGAATCTGTTCTCTCCCATCGAGGAGACAGGAATCGTCGATCAACGATGGAGTTCCTCGTCAAATGGCAAGGATACTCAGACGATGCGAATTCCTGGGAGCCTTACAGCAATCTCCGTGATACGGACCAATTGCTGGCTTATCTGCGAGCTAATCGCTTGAAGAGTTTGATACCTATCAAACATCGATAGTTTCTTTCGTCCGTAAAGGATTTCTCCCATTTGCAAACCTATAAACAAGGTTAGTTTGGAGTTTTAGTGAGTAGAAAGAGTCTCACACTGTCAGAAACGATAATTTTAGATGTTTCCGA
>JAAENB010000886.1 GCA_024224995.1 bacterium
AGATTTTGCTGTTGAAGTATACGTTCATGAAACAGATAAGACCAACGCTGTAGGCCTTATTGAAGAAGCGAAAGAATATATAGAAGAATATGATGAAGTCTGGGCTGTTTTTGATAAAAATGGTTATTCAAAACACCGTGAAGCATTTGAAATGGCAGACTCTGCCGGGGTAAATATAGCCTTTTCAAGTATCGCGTTTGAGCACTGGATTCTTTTACATTTTGAAAAATGCTCGAAAGATTTTAAAAAATCTCATGATGTGGAAATATATATATGTGAGGAAAAAAAATATTTAGATATAGATCCGGATAAATTAAAAAAAGGAGATACGGATATTTATCCTCATATACAAAAATTTACTAAAATAGCTATTGAGAACGCTGCATGGCTCAGATATATTATGAGAGAAGAATTGATCCGGAATGACAATAAAATATATTGCATAAATCCTTTTACTGATGTTGACAGGCTTGTTTCAAAACTGTTTGGATTTGACACGGAAATTATCTGGGGTACAGTTAAAGAAAAAATATTAGTTGAGTGTCTGGAACTTGAAATTACAAATATAGAGAATAAGGAGGACTCTATATCAATCGAAATTTCACTGCTTAACAAAAAAAGTAGTGCTTTTAGTGTTAATCAAAATACAAAATTTTTTTTAAGAACTCCTGAGGGAGAAGGTGTTTCATTTAAGAATAAACCATCTTTGATAATTATTCCCGGTGAAGTAAAGGCGTTTTCATTGATTTTTCCGGTAAAAAAGCTTTCTCCTGGCAGCAATTTAATCTTTACAGAAAAAAATCATACCGTTATCATTGATTTATAAAGCAGACAGGTTTTCATGATAACCTCACAACACCGGAAACGGTGTTGGCCCTCCTTCCGGCATCCTGCCTCATCAGTCGTAGAATAATAGGCAGCCCTTTTAACTGTGAATTTTCTCGAAAAATCCTTGACCGGCTTAAACGAAAATTATAAAAATTACACAAACAATCGGGAATAGGAGACATTATGAATAATAAACCTGGATATTTTGGCAAAATACTATGGATCGACCTTACAAAAGGTTCAATAGAAGAGCAGTCTCTTCCTGATGAGATATATGAACAATACCTGGGAGGGTATGGCCTGGGAGTAAAATTATTATTTGACCGGATGAAACCCGGACAAGATCCGCTTGGTCCGCAAAATATTCTTGGATTTATTCCGGGACTGTTAACAGGGACCGGCGCCCCCTTTACCGGCCGTTATATGGTAGTGGGGAAATCCCCGCTTACCGGAACCTGGGGTGACTCCAACAGCGGTGGTTCTTTTGGACCTGCTTTAAAAAAATGCGGAGTAGACGGAATATTCTTTACCGGTATATCAAAAAAACGGGTGTACCTGTTAATCGACTCTCAAGGACCACAGCTATTGGATGCTTCGGAATATTGGGGAAAAGACGCGGTTGAGACCGAAGAACTGTTGAGCCAAAAACACGGAAAAAAGGTCCAGGTTGCGGCAATAGGACAGGCTGGTGAAAACAAATCCCTTATTTCAGGTATTGTCAATAATAAAGGACGTATCGCTGCCCGTTCCGGTCTTGGCGCGGTTATGGGTTCAAAACAATTAAAAGCCATCGTTCTCCTGGGAACAGAAAAGATCCCTCTCAATGATCAGGAGACTGTAAAAAAACTTTCCAGGGAATATAACAAAAAAATAAACAAAATGCCCGGCGTTATTGCTGCGGGTACGCCAAAATTCGCGCCTATGGCCGCGAGTCTTTTTAGAAAGCTGAGAATTCCCATGATGAAAAGCACTGCCGAATTATGGATCGCCATTTTAAAAAGCCAGGGGACTTCACTGGCCAACGCGGTGAGTTCCGAAAGCGGCGATTCTCCGGTTAAGAACTGGGGAGGCGTCGGTTATGTTGATTTTCCGCAGTCCAGGGCGCGAAATATCGGCGGGCACCAGTTTTTAAAGTATAAGACAAAGCCATATGGCTGTTCCGCCTGCCCGGTACGATGCGGGGCCATTCTTTCAGTTCCGGAATTAAACATGAAAGAGACTCACCGGCCTGAATATGAAACTTCCTGCATGTTTGGAACCCTGGTTCTAAATGATGACCTTTTATCGATCATGGAAATAAATGAATTATGCAATCGCGCCGGGATCGATACTATCTCCGCTGGTGCGACTCTTGCCTTTGCCGTAGAATGTTTTGAAAATGATATCATCACATCTAATGATACCGGCGGTATTGAACTCAACTGGGGCAATACGGGTTCAATAAAATCGATGCTCAAAAAAATGATAAACCGTGAAGGGTTTGGCGATATTCTGGCTGACGGAGTAAAAAAAGCTTCTGAAAAGATAGAAAAAAATTCCGGGAAATTCGCTATACACGCCGGAGGGCAGGAACTCCCGGCTCATGACCCAAAGCTACTAAACAGCCTGGCGCTCAGCTATGCCGCTGATCCAACCCCGGGGCGCCATACTGCCGCGAGTATTGACTTCCAGGATCAATTTGCCGGAAGCACAAAATTCATTAAAGGACTTAAACTGCCTAAAAAAAGAAACAAGAATCCTCAGGCAAAAGCCGAAGCGCAGATGCTTGCCACAGCAGCCAAACAGGTTATTAACTCTCTGGGGTATTGCGAATTTGGCGTATATTGCGGACCTATGCCGGTCTTTGAAATTATATCTTCATCCACAGGCTGGAAATATAATATTGATGATCTCATAAAAACCGGGCTCAGGATACAGAATCTCAGGCTCGCTTTCACTCTCAGGGAAGGGGTGAATCCCATTAAAACAGGCCTTTCAAACCGGGTTCTGGGTAATCCTCCTCAAGAAAAGGGGCCCAACAAAGGTGTCACAATAGATCTTGATGAACAAAAAAAAGAATATTATACTCTCATGGGCTGGGATCCTGTTACGGGGCTTCCACATGAAAAAACTCTCAAAGACCTGGGACTTGATTTTGTGATTAAAGACATTTTATAGGATTATGCCAGTATTAGTGGGAAATTCTTGACAATCTATTCCCTTATATCTACTATTACTTAATACATCAATTCCGGTAAAAAAAAGATTAGTATTTTCAAAATAAATATATAGGTGAAATATGCTGCAGCGAATTTATATCAATAATTTCAGGTGTATGGTTAATTTCGAGTTAACTATTGAAGATATAAATCTCTTTTTGGGTGCTAATGGAGCAGGAAAGACCACTGTATTTGAAGTCTTACTGAAATTACAAGAATTAATTGCTGAAGGAAAAATGGTGAATGAACTTTTTGATGCCAGTGATTTAACCAGGTGGCAAGATTCATCCATTCAAAACTTTGAACTGGAAATTGCCGGTAATGACGGAATTTACAAATATGCATTATCTATTGAATATGAGCAAAAACAAGGTAGTACATGTATAAAAAATGAAATTTTAAAGTTCAACAACCGGACTTTATTTGAGTTTGATGCTAAAACAGGAAAAGTACAATTATATAATGATGACCATAAAAAAGGGCCTGAATATCTATTTGATTGGTCTCGTTCAGCTATTTCACTGCTTCAAGAGAGCCCGGAGAATAAGAAGATCATATGGTTTAAAAAACGCCTGTCGAAATTTTTTATTGTTCATATTAATCCGGCTGCCATGACCCCGGAAAGCCGTAAAGATGAGAAAAAAATTGCCTGGGATATGTCAAATTTCTCAGCATGGTTTCGCTATTTATCACAGGACCAGGAAAACATAATCGAACTTACTAATGAATTACGGAAAATAATCCCGGATTTTAGTGCTTTTAAAATTGATGAAGCTGGTGAAGCAAAAATACTTAAGGTCGGGTTTAAAAATAGCAACATAAGCAAAAAAGTAATTCATTATAAATTTGATGAATTATCTGAAGGTCAACGAGCTATAATTGCATTATATACATTAATGATATGCTCACCCGGCGAAGAATTTACATTATGCATTGATGAGCCTGAAAATTTTCTGGCTCTGCCGGAAATCCAACCCTGGCTTGATTTTCTTTATGAATATTCTGAAGAACATAGCACGCAAGTCATAATGATTTCACATCATCCCAGTCTGATTAATTATCTGGCTGCAAGTGCAGGAACCTGGTTTAGCCGCCAGGACTCCGGCCCGGTGAGAGTACAATCCATTGAAAGCGAAGATAAAGCACATGATCATTTTATAAAAAAATATTTTGAATCTATTGGTGTTGACAGGCGTAAAATAAAAACCTTGTCTTATCCTATATGAAATTAAAAGAAACGTCTCAAAAATACGTTCTGAAAATGAAAAAATTGCGGTATTTGTAAAGCGCAGCTATGGAAATAAAAATTAACCTGGCATTACAGCTTAACAACCTGAGTTTATATGAAGAACAAACGTTCTCTTTTTCGAAAGATCCTTCTGTTAAAGATATCCTCGCGGCATTGAACAAACAATACAATACAAATATCTTTACAAAAAGAACGCTAAAAAAACGGTTACTTGTTGTAATGGTGAACGGCTGCTCCATAGAGCCGGGAGAAATTAAAAAGGTATTTCCTTCAGAAGAAGATACAATAACTGTGCTGCAGCCCCTTGCTGGCGGATGATTTGTTATAACTGAAAAAATCAAAGGAGAAAAAACATGACCGGCGAACAAGCCGAAGCGCTACATATTTCTCATTATTTTTAACTTAATTATTGCTTTTTTTCCGGAAGGATGAAATTGTTGTTCTATGAAGAAGAAAGAAAAAAATTCTGAGAAGAGTGTCAATCTAAAAGGCAGGGATCGAATTTTTTACATTGATAATATCAGGATTTTTCTAACGATCATGGTTATTGTACATCATGCCTCCTGTACCTTTGGTGGTGAAGGAGGCTGGTTTCTAAAGGAACCGGTTCCGCCCGGATCTGCAACCATGATTCTCCTTACCATGTTCAATGCCATAAACCAGTCATATTTCATGGGGTTCTTTTTTTTATTGGCAGGATATTTCATTCCCATTTCTGTTGACAGAAAGGGAATCTCCGGCTATTCAAAAGAAAGGTTAATCAGGCTGGGGATTCCCCTGGTTTTTTTCTTCTTTGTAGTGTATCCCTTAATTAAATATTTAATTAACCTGTTTAGCAGTGTTCCGCTCACTTTCATGGAGTATATCCGGATCGAGGCGGCACTATTTGGGCTGGGCCCTCTCTGGTTTGTCCAGGCTCTTCTAATATTCTCTGCGGTTTACCTGGTTCTGAGAAAAATGACTGAGCCGGGTGCTGCCGGTGTCACTGCGCGGCCATCCCCGGGACTGGGGGCTATCCTGTTTTTTATTGTCACTATGGGAATAATATCAAGCATTGTGAGAATATGGATCCCCGTTGGCACGCGCGTACTATCCATGCAGCTCGCTCATTTTACCCAATATATTTTTATGTTTGTTATGGGGACGTTTTTATATAGATATAATTGGATAGAAGCGATCAGTAAAATGCAGGGAAAATTCTGGCCGGGGGTTGTCCTTTGCTGTATCGCGGGCCTGCCTGTTATGTTCCTCGCGGGCGGGAGAGGCGACCCCTCTCTATTTATGGGAGGAGGGAGCTGGCAGTCCTTTGCCTATTCCATGTGGGAGTCGGTTATGATTGTGGCGGTTTGTATTAGCCTGCTCGCGTTTTTTAAAAAAAATATGAACCGGCAAAACAGTCTTTCGAAGAATATGGCAGAAAACGCTTATACTGTTTATATTGTGCACGCGCTTATCCTGGTTTCAGTTTCGCTGTTCGTAAGAGAGTTTCCAATAGCTTCTCTTCTTAAATGGATTATTGCTTCAGGAACTTCGGTAATTATCTGCTTTGGAGTAAGCCACCTGGTTCGCAAAATCCCTGCGATGAGAAAGGTGCTGGGGTGAAGCTATGACCATTGGCACTGAAAATAATGTGGCGATAATACCGAGCCAGGAGTAAAAAATATCCCCCCAAAAAGCCCCCCCCAAAAAAAAAATCAAAAAATACTGTTGTTCATTCCCTCTCAGGTGGAGTTCATTCCGGATCAGTTGACTAAAGTAGAAAATAGAGTATATTTAATCGAGTATACAAAAACAAAGGAGATTTTTACAATGCAAAAAGTATTTAATAATGTTTCTATAGCAGGAACAGCATCGATTGATGCTCCACACGTTCTAACCTCTGATGAAATTGAATTCCAACTTAAGGATGTGATGGATCGATTTTCAATTAAGAAGGGGATTCTGGAAAAAACAGCCGGGATAAGTGATCGAAGGTTATGGGACAAAGGTTTTAATCTTGCTGATGGAGCCTCAAAGGTTGGGGAAAAGGTGTTGAATGAATGTGGAATAGATCGTAAAAAAATTGGAGTTTTAATAAACAGTTCAGTGTGCAGAAAACACCTGGAACCGTCTATTGCCTGTGAGGTTCATCATCAATTAAATCTGTCACCACAATGTATTAATTTTGATGTTACGAACGCTTGTCTTGGTTTTTTAAACTCTATACATCTTGTTTCTTCTTTGATCGAGTCCGGTCAAATTGAATATGGAATGATAGTAAATGCCGAATCCAGTCGGGAGGTCACAGACTGTACTATCGCAAAGATTACAGATCCGGAATGTAATGCCAGTGACTTCTGGGATAATATTGCGACTTTTACCATGGGTTCAGGGGCTGTGGCTATGGTTCTCGGCAGAAGGGATGTTGTTAAGACTGAGCATCGTTTTTTGGGAGCTACCCACTACGCGCACACCAAAGGTCATGATTTGTGTTACGGCGATGAAAGTGGAATAACTACTAATACCAAAAATTTATTTTTAGAAGGATTGGAGTTATTACGCGGAGTATATACAGAAGCGAATAACGATTCATGGACTGCTGCCGATAAAGAGTTAATTATTCCACATCAACCGGGCAAAAAACATATTGAAGAGTATATGAACATAATTGAAGCTTCAGAAGAACAAGTTTATACTACTCTGGAAAAATATGGTAATCTTGGACCTGCGTCAATTCCTTTTTCTTTAACCAAGGCGATGGAAAATAACAAATTACAAAAAGGTGATAAATTTTCGTTTGTTGGTTTTGCAAGTGGATTGAACGCTTCCATCTTAGATTTTGAATGGTAAAAAGTGCTGTGAGCCACAGGAACCAGGCCTGTTGCTCACAGTATCTGCATGAGACCTCACCCAAAAAAAAACCTCTTAACAAGCTCCCACCGGTCCCGCGGCCTCGCGCTCATCTCCGAAGCTATCGCCACAACCAGGTCTTTCCCCGGAATACAAAAAATATGATTCCCCCCTGCTCCATCCGCTGAGAAAGCAGAGCCGTCCCCCCTGAGCCACCACAAATAACCGTACCCATTGGAATTAGGAGCAGTGGACTCATGAACCCAGGTCTCAGAAATAATCTTTCTCTCTTCCCAAATACCCCGGTTCAAATACAAAAAACCAAAACGAGCCATGTCCCTGGGACTTATGGTCATGCCCCATCCGCCGGTGGTGATTCCCTGCGGATCTTTTATCCACCCGGTAACTTCTTTTCCAAAAACATCATCCTGCGTAAATGATTTCATTTCATGATCCGGGATCTCTCTCATGCCAGGAGGGCGGAATAAACGCTCATTCGCGAACTCACGGGCGCACATACCAGTGGCACGCGAGATGATGGCAGAGAGCAGGTGCGCGCCTAAACTGTTATACTGAAATTTTCCGGGCTGCCCGTTTTGACCCAGCAGGGAAAGTATAAACTGCACCCAATCCTTTTGCCGCCGCAGCCTGTTCAGCGGTTCGGACCTGGGGTTTGATTTCCAGGAAAAAGGCGCGGTCATTGTGAGAAGATGTTTAATAGTGAGGGAGCGTTTCTGTATATCGTCGGCGTTGGGCGCGTACTCGGGGAAAAAATCGAGAACCTTCTGATCGGCACTCTTGATATATCCCGCGTCAATAGCAATGCCAATGAGGGCCGATATAAAACTCTTGGTCACGGAGGCAACACTATGGGTGTCATCAGGGCCAAAGCCCCTGGCATATTTTTCAAAGACGATATACCCTTTTCGAACCACAACAATACCATTAATACTTTTGTACTGAGATTGTAACGCCCTGTCAAGATCAAGAAGTTTATCCCGGTCCATGCCCGGGTCTGCCGCGCGCCATTCCCGTGTTGGCCAGTAATCTCTTTTTATGTCTGGTATGTTCATTATTTAGCTGCCATGTGTTTTACGTTTCTTCGTTTCGACATTTCTTCATTACCATATTACTTTCTCCTCGATTTTTTTTTCAAGGGAAATTACACCTTATTTCAGGATAATTTTTGTTTTAAAACCGGCATAAACGCTGCGTCTCAAAAACGAGTAATTGCAAAAAAAAACTTTTATTTTCAAAAATTAATAGTATAATCAAATTACTTAAAGATAAACGAATTTTAGTGGTTTTATTAGTGTTTTTTATTAATAGGATAAGACGATGCCAGGTATATTAACATTTTCACGACCAGTATTTATGCTGATATTATTTTTATTTATTGTTTTTCCCGTAACCCGGATTTCAGCCCAATCAAAAGAAGAAGTGGAGGAGATCTGGTCATATTCCCTTGAAGAGCTTATGAGTATAAAGGTTACAACTGCGTCAAAATCCTCTGAAAAACTATTGGAAGTTCCGGCAACGATGATAGTCATTACAAAAGAGGATATTGAACAGCGAGGGTATACTGAATTGTCCCAAATTTTTGATGATTTGCCCGGCATGGATGTAATTCGGCCTTATGGAGATCTTTATTTTATGAATTATGTCCGAGGAATGCGCGCAACAAATTCGGAATATTATATTATCATGATTGACGGAGTACAATTCAGCCATCTCTATTTTAATGACACCTATCAACTGATCTCTTTTCCTTTGAGCAATATCAAACAGGTTGAAGTGCTCTACGGTCCGGCGTCTTCAATCTACGGCTTAAACGCTATGATGGGCATTATTAATATTATCACCCAAAAAAAAATCGAAAAAGACGGCGTATCACTGGATGCTGATTTTACTTATGGAATAAATAATTATTATAATGGAGACGTTAACTTTTTTTACATGGATAAGGACTTCCGGCTTTCTTTGACCGGCCGTTTTGAACAATATGATATAGGAGATTTTATAGACACAAACCAATATGAATACTCAAAAGAGTCTTATTATCATAACAATGCTCTCTGGGGAGTTCTGTCGAATAAGAATGGTTTTGGAGGGGATACATATTCCGTTGCCAGGAACAGGGCTCTCGATCTCCGGGTTTATTACCGGTCACTGGAAATAGCGATCCAATATTTCGTTACTGATACCGGCTATGGTATGGTTTATCCTGCCGATTCCGGCCATAATAAAGCCCGATGGATAAAACCCCAGCTTTCAATATACGCCCGGCTGGAAAGCAAACTTCATAAAAATATACAATCAACAACAATGATACGATACCGTGAATGCGACTCAAGTAATTCCACCTATATTGAAGGATGGCATTTAACCGGACCGTCCGATGACATACTTGGCACCTCCGTTAGTAATGAACGGATATTGAAATATTCATACTGGCCAACCCAAAACAGGAGTTATGCGATTTCCCAGGATTTGAGCGTTACTCCCTTGAAACAGCTTTCCTTCGTGAGCGGATTTAGATATGAATATAAAGATTTACAACAGGCATTTGGGTCGTATCATGGTTTTATGAAACCGGCCGACACTACCGGGAACCTGGACGCTTTTGTCGGAGCCCCTCCATCCGATAGTGACTATTATAATAACAGGATCTACTGGACAGAGACCGGGCTCTTTTTACAGGGGAAAGCGGTCCTGGCTGATATTCATTATATTGTCGCTGGAGTTCGATGGGACAGAAATTCAGAATACGGCAATATCATTTCTTACCGGGGAGGATATATCGTCCGCTTTCTTGATGATTTTGTGGGAAAACTCCTTTACGGGCAAAGCTACCGTGAACCCAACCCCAGGGTCCTCTATGGCGGCTGGGACGCGGACGCGAGTTCGCCCAACCTTAAGCCTGAAAAAGCTCAGACCGTTGACGTCAGTTTACAGCATACGGTCAGTTTTCTCAGTAATATGATCAATGCCTATTATGTCCATATGTCCGATATGATCCAGAGTTCGAAAAATATTGGATCCCGGCATAGTGCTGGTTTTGACTATCATTTAAAAGCGGAATTTCAGCCTCTTTTTATTGAGCGCTTATCTCTCTGGGGATACTACAGTTTTATTGCTTATGCCAAAAGTGATGAAAAATATAACTCCGCCACAGATTCCTATGATGAGACTGATATTGGAGATATCGCGAAACATAAGATTTTCCTGGGCGCCACAGTAGTGGTATTTAAAGATTTCAGCTTTACTCTTCGGGGGCGATATATCGGTAAACGAGATACCCAATACACCAATCCCGTTGATACTGTAGCCGCCTATTTTTTATTGGACTTCAACATATTGTATAAGAATCTTTGTATAGAAGGGCTGGATCTTTCATGCAAAATTTATAATCTTTTTAACACGCAGTATTATCATCCCGGCATTAGAACCGCTGATGCCGGGAAAACTCCGGGATCATGGTCCGGATCAACATGGAACGGAAGCGCCGGTAACTATAACTCATTACTTCCGCAGCCGGGGCGCAGAATATTCGTTTCCCTGGGGATAAAAATATGATTATTCTTTTAGCTGAAAAGGGCTTGTTTTTTTTATATGTTTATTTTATTTAGTCATATAAATAGAAATAGATACTTTCTTTAATTAAATCAACTTTTAGGAGAATCCCATGCTCACAATTATTGGTGTTGTATCATTAATCGCTATTATACTACTGCTGTCATACCAGCTTTTTCGACGATATCCAATTACAGCATGGATTGTATTTTTAGTCGTCCCTTTCCCGCTTATAGCGGTCTTAATAAAGAACGGTCTTAGCGACGTCTTTATATGGATAAAGCTCCATTCCGTCTATTTTGGCATCTGCTGTCTCCAGGCATACCGAACAACCTCCCTGGGCTCTAAAAAATGGCTATCCCTGGTAATTTACCTGATCCTGTTCTTTAATATCCTGGAAGCGGTCATCGTGGATATCACTGGCGGGCAAACCGACTTTTACCTGAACGCTGCTGCCGGTTTTCTCCTCATGATCACCATTCCCGGCATAAGAACCATCTCTGTTGGAAAGAACGATGAAAAGAGCAGGTTTAATGACCTGGAGTGGGATCTTCCCCTGGGATGGATTATCGGTTATACCATATGGAACCTGCAATTTATATACCTGAACTATCCCGGATACGTTTTCTGCAATTTCGCAGTACTTGGGATCCCTTTATTGATTGGTATTATTAATAACAAACACTGGTTCCAGGCCCGGGCCTTTACCCTGGGTTTTTACTTAATGGTTATCTATATTTCCAATGATCTTTTTGAAGCCTTGCCCACGCCGGGGCTGGAAAACGCTGCCGTGCGCTTTGGGGCTTCCATAGTAAGTATTGTTTTTATGCTCACATACACAGTATGGTTTTTTGTTAACAAGTACAGGTCTTCCCGGAATGTATCTTAAAAATTAAATCCTCTTCTTAAATAAAAAAACACGAAAAAATCTCCTGGAATGATATCCAGGGGATCTTCCGCGCATCCTGCAAAGAAAAGACTTATTTATATTTTTTTGCGCATGGGGTATACACAGCTTTTCACCTCTATCCTGCTAATTTCCTTAAATATAATAAGAACACCCAGTCCGCCAACAGAAAGGGAATGAACGCTAGGTGGAGAGCAATGAACAACAGGATTATTGAATTTTAATCTCAAAACAAAGTTGACGATGTTATAAAAAATTAGTATTTTTATGTAGTCTTGTCAGAACAGCCATCGGCGGATTGCCGGGCTTTTCCACAGAAATTTATTGGATAGAAAAATTACATATAACGCAGGAGGGGTATGATGCTTGATGTTAAAAAGTTGATGCCGCAGCTTTCATTTAGAGTGAGTATAAAAGACCCGGACGCAAAGGTGTCCGCAGGTGAATCCCTGACGAACAATTCCATTACCTGGCTCAAAAAATATGGCATAATTCTCAATAACGATGATGAGAGTTATTTTCGCGCACTCTGCGGCGGCCAGTTTGCTACCCTGGTTTATCCGCATGCATACATCGAAGGACAGCAATTAATCAGTGATTTCATATGTATATGTTTTATTATCGACGACATGTTCGATAACGACGTTAAAAATTGGAAAGATGGGATCAATTGTTCTGTTGTTGAGCAAGAGCTGGGTGACTATCTTGAAACGGGAGATCCTGACTCAATCAAAGACAACTATTTACTGTGCCAGGCAATGTTCAATTTACGGCAGCGTATTATGGATCAATCCGTATCAGACGATTGGTACCAGCGTTTTGTTTCCGATTTTCGGTCCTGGATCGCAGTTTCTGAAGAGGAAGCCGGAATGATGAAAAAGGGAATGGCGGTAACACCGGAAGATCTTATTCGACTTCGACCCGACGCAGGAGCCTGCTATGTATTCATGAATTTTATCGACCTGTTCGTTAGTACCACAATAGATGAAAAATTATTCTCAAGCCAGGATATGCTTTCCCTGAGAAAACTTGCCGGTCTTCTTACGATATTCCCCAATGATCTACTTTCTTATCAAAGAGAGACAGCCTCAAACCAGGGACTTAACTTTTTGACGGCGTTGCAAACCCATGAGGGAAAAAATCTCTCCGAAGCTGCCACGGCTGTCATCCGGTTACACAACTCAAATTTAGAGAACTTCGAAGAGCTCGCGGCTCCGTATTTAGAAGACGGGGATTCACCAATGGCACTCTACCTTGAAGCGCTTAGCGAATGGGACCACGGACTGTATTTATGGGGATTGCACGCTGAACGGTACGGCCTGGGTCAAGTATGACTCAAATTGAAGTTCCCTTATGCAGCCAGGAATACATATCCATGGATTCGCCGGCAGATTCCAGATCCCGTTCCAGGCACCAGATGGGATGCCATTTCCGATGAGCATTTTTTGAATACATTTCCACAAACTGATGATCTTTTTCCTGGGACTCTCTGAGATAATCAAACTCAATTGTGGGAATGCATCTTGGCTCGGTTGTTGAAAAGGAAAGAGCTGCGTTACCCGGAAAAACTTCTTCTTCAAATGTCACGGTAACCCGCCAGAAAAAACCGGCGTTAGGGCTCCCATCATCGAATTCCGGCTTATGGGATTTTTCAATAGCAGAGACTCTACCGGAGATCCAGTCCGTTTCCGGTAAACTGTTGGGAGTATCTGCCGCGAATACAACTACTCTTTCATCTTCGCGAAACGATTCATTTCGCAAACGGGGAAACAGGGGTTTTGACAAAGCAGCATCAACCTTTTCGGAAAGATACCGTATCCCCTGTGAAAGGGAAGATAACTCATCTCGTGACGTCCCTCTTGTCATTTGAAAATTTACATTCACCCTGGCGAAATGAATGATGTTTTCGATATTTTTTTTACCGATGATTTCTATTTGGTCCCATCGGGAAATGCCCTGAAGACGATGTTCATCATTTCCTAATAATTCCTGAAGAGTGGGAAGATCTGTATGGTTCATCTGTAAACCTCCTGTGGTTTCCCGAGATATTTTCCTGTTACGGATTTCCGGTCTTTTTTCAACGCCCCGGGCGAACCCTCGGCAATGATCCTCCCTCCTTCCGCTCCTCCCCCGGGACCAAGTTCTATGATCCAGTCACAGGCTGAAAGAACTGCCGGGTCATGCTCAATAACAATGACGGAATTTCCCTGTGCCGCAAGCTCGTCTAATAACGACATAAGTTTGGCAGTATCATACAAACTAAGACCCGTAGTAGGTTCATCCAGCACATACAAAATATTCCCTTTCCGCCGCCTGCCAATCTCTTTGGCCAGTTTGATCCGCTGCGATTCTCCTCCGCTCAGAGTCGGCGTGGGCTGGCCCAGGCCGATGTATCCCATGCCAATCCGTTCCATGACTTGTAATGTGGAAACAATCCCCTTGTTATCTTCAAAGAAGGTGACAGCTTCGGAAACAGGCATCTCAAGAATCTCGAAAATATTTTTATTTTTATAGGGAACAGATAACGCTTCTTCGTTGTACCGTTTTCCGCGGCATTCCCCGCATTCGTTATAAATATAAAAATCACTCCCCAGCCAGATCTTTTCACGGCCGCTGCCGCCGCACCCGGAACAGGCTCCTTTTGAGTTAAAAGAAAAATGACCTGCCGATAATTTTTGC
>JAAENB010000887.1 GCA_024224995.1 bacterium
GAACTGACTCTTTCTACGAAACCCGGTCCGGTGTCAGAGGAACTGACTCTTTCTGCGAAAACCCGGTCCGGTGTCAGAGGAACTGACTCTTTCTACGAAAACCCGGTCCGGTGTCAGAGGAACCGACTCTTTCTACGAAACCCGGTCCGGTGTCAGAGGAACTGACTCTTTCTACGAAACCCGGTCCGGTGTCAGAGGAACCGACTCTTTCTGCGAAACCCGGTCCCTGGGTGCGACCCCTGCGACCCCCCGGTGTCTGAGCGGAGCCGAAGACCCGATCACCTTACTTCCCCCAGCTGGTTCTGAGGCGTGTCAGTTCTTTTCCGTCTTTTTCACGGATGAGGCTGTGGAGAAAAACTCCGGGCTGGTTATTCACGGACCGGACCCGGGAAAGTACGGAGTCGCCGTAAAGCGCTTCGCCTTTGAAAGCCACTTCAATGTCAAGGGGACGCAAGCCGCGAATGATATCGGGCTGAATGCTCTCAAGAGCCCAGGCAATGTAGAGCGAATTATTAACATGCCGGTTGATATCAAGGTCGTTCATGCGTACCCGGAACGATTCCTCAAAATCTGTTTTTTCCGGGGCCGGAAGGGGGTCAAAAGGATCGTTAATGACCCGTTTGTTTAAGCGGGGATATTCAGGGAAATAATCATTGGAATCGACCGGTTTTTTGGCAGCGGTGTTAAGCATCACCCATGAACTGCTTGCCTGGATGAGGGGAACGCCCGATTCGTCCGTAACTTCAAACTCACGCACCGCGAACTTGCCGAATTCACGGACCCGCCAGGTAGTAATATTAATCGTCTGCTTCCACGCGGGCGGCTGAAGAATCTTAAGATGATACCGGGAAACAACCCAGGTAAGATTTCTTTCCAGCAGGTCGCCTATATAGGCGCCAAACTGCCCCGATTGCTCACTCGCTGTTTCCTGGAAAAAGTTTAATATATTCGACAGCTTTACAGAACCACGGGGACCAACCTCGTATAAGTTGATCGTAAATGTCTTTGTATAATCCAGTTTCATGTCTGTCACAGCTTCAGGCCCCTCAGTTCTCTGCCCTTCTTAAAGAATTTCACTTCAACTGCGTCAATCCCGCTGAATAATTTTTTAAACGCTTCGCGTTTTTCCGCGAGGTTGCCCGCGTCCCGGATACATATGGCAATAACCCGGCCTTTATATTCTTTCGCGGTTTCAGCGTATACCTCAGCGTCATGCTCGCCCGAGTCGCCAATAAGGACGAACTTTCGTTTGGGAAAGGTGTTCATAATTTCGCGAATATTATTCAGCTTGTACTCAAGCTGGTCGGCAACAACAAATTTAATCGCGGACCGGTCTTTGAGCCTGAAATACTTTAAATGAAAAGAGCCAAAAGGAAATTTATGCCCGGTCATAAATTTTTGCAGGGGCTCGTATAACTGCCAGGGAGACCCGGACACGTAATGGAACCGGACACCGCGGCCTGCCCATTTTCTATACAGGGCGCTCATGCCGGGCACCGCCTGGTACTCTCTCAGGAAGACGTTTTTCACCAGCTCGGTTTTATTTAATACATTGCTTATTTTAATCGTATCATCAAGATCCGAAATTACCGAAACACCCGAGGTTCCAATGACCTGGACTCTGCCGGAGAAAACGCGATTGTCCCCTTCGGGAGTCACAGCCCTGAACGGGATAATGCCCTGCCTGCCGGCGCTTTTTTTAATGGATTTGTAGGGAAGTTCCAGGTTCTTAAAAAAGTGCCCGTTGGCATCGGAATCATCAGAGGAGTAGGTAGTACCGCCAAGAGTAAACTCTATATTTTCATTCCGTTCATTGTCTACAAAAAACGCCCTTGCGCGCTTGTTAAAAAGCCGGGAGTTGGAAGCGTCGGCATTAACCATCGTTCTCAACTTGCTCAGAATAACCTTACGCTTATAGGAACCCTCTTCCGGTTCATGAATATTCCCATGAACAGCAATAGAAAGCGTACCCTTACTGCTAAAATAAGCATACGTCGGAAAAAAAACAACCCGCTCATCCGACTCAATCTGCCCGTGCAGCAGCAGCGGAGCAAAGCATAGAGTCAATAAAATAAGTGTCTTTTTTTGTGTCATAAAACTTAACCCTCTCAAGAAACTCTTTTTAAATAGAGCCGTCTTCATCATAACGTGGGGCTGGAAGCCCCACGCTATGAGAAATCCCCATAGCCCTGGTGAACTATTTTAGAAACAGGGCCTGTTCCCGGAAGATGTTATCCGGGTTCTGC
>JAAENB010000888.1 GCA_024224995.1 bacterium
ATTTTTATAACTTATAATTGTCCGGAAATCAGAATAGCATCTCAGGACACAGAAGTCTATAATTATTCAGCATGTTATCGCATGTTATGTTACAGTTTTTCAAATTTGGATAAGTCCCCCTTGCAAAACTCGAATGATAAGTTATGAAGAAAAAACTTCAGTTGCCTGCTCTTTTCGGTCTGCTTCGCTCCGCGGCCTCACACTTTCCGGATAAGAGGAAAGGGAAAAATATCCGGTACTCTTTGCAGACGTTTGTCATGACAGCATTCTCTGCGTTTTTTATGCAGAGTCCGTCCTTTAATTCGCATAAAGTTCTGACGGATCATCTCTGAAAAAACGGAAATGCGTCGAATCTTTTCGACCTTGACCGGATTCCGTCTCATAATCAGACAAGAGATGTGCTCGACGGGGTTTCGCCTGAGTATCTTGTGCCTGTGTACGGCGGAGTTTTCAGCGGTCTTGACCGAAGCGGAATTTTACGCGGTCTTCGCCGAATTGAAGACGACCTTCTTATTGCATTGGACGGAGCGCAGTATTTTTCTTCGAAAAGCATCTGCTGTAAAATTTTATCGACAAGGAAACGCCGGAGAGCAACAGTCTCGTACCACCAGTCGGTCTTCCTGTCTGTTGTAGGGCACACGCGGTTCCTATCCGCCGTCCCGTGTGCCCCCTGTTTCTTTACCCTGTGTGTTTGTG
>JAAENB010000889.1 GCA_024224995.1 bacterium
CCTGGAAGTCAAGTGGTCAGAACAAGACCGTTTTTTGTCGGGAGCGGCAACTCAACATTCACACTTTTAGTTATTGGCTTAGAAAATATGAATCAGACAAAGGGCAAGACACAGAAGAAAAAGAATCAGGGAAGTTTGTATTGCTGCAATTGACCAATGAACAGGAAACCTACATGGAAGTCTGCTATCCCAATGGAGTTAGGGTAAAGATAAATGGTCAGGTAAGTGCTCCGTATTTAGCAAGTTTAATTCAATTGCCGGAATAGTGTTTAATCTGAATGCTTATCAAAACTATTATCTGTATGCTCAGGCTACAGATATGCGCAAGGGCTTTAACGGGCTGAGTGGGTTGGTTCGGGATAAGCTGGGGAAGAATCCTTTGAGCGGGGATGTATTCATTTTTGTGAATCGGCGCAGGGACAGGATGAAAGTGTTAGTATGGGAATCAGGCGGCTTTGTTCTGTATTACAAACTATTGGAAAGCGGCACTTTTGAATTGCCGCAAACTGCAAGCAATTCGGCTTCGTGTACTATTAGCTGGCATCAACTGGTATTGATAATGGAAGGGGTGGAACTTGAGTCGGTAAAAAAGCGCAAGCGGTTCAACTTTGGGAAAACAGGCTGATGGTAGCTTTTGGGAATCCAAATTTTAGGGTTGTTTATCCACATTTTTGGGATGGAGAATGTGTGTAAAAATTCGTTGATTTTCAAGGATTCCTCTGTCGATATATGTATTTTTACAGGGATGACAAAAGCAAAATTAAAGGCTGAATACGAATCCCAAAAGCAACAAAACGCTACACTCAAAAATGAATTGGCGTACAAGGATTTGATAATTGCCAACTTGCAAAAAATGCTGTTTGGTTCCAAGTCAGAACGGTTTGTACCCGAAGTGCCTTCCAATCAAATATCCCTTTTTGAACAGGAGAAAAAGAAGGAAAGCCCACAGGAAAGCCCTGAAAAAGAGGTCATCACCTATGAAAGAAACAAACCAAAGAAAAAACAAAAACCGGGAGGACGTATTCCATTACCTTCGGATTTACCGCGTATAGAGATTGTCATTGAGCCAGAAGAAAATACGGAAGGACTTGTTAGAATCGGTGAAGAAGTTACAGAGATTCTCGACATTATTCCCCCTGTGTTTCGAGTTATTCATGTCATACGCCCCAAATATGCAAAACCAGAAGCAAAGACCGAAGAAGTCCAAAATCCAATCATTATTGCTGACATGCCATCAAGAGTGATTGACAAAGGCATTCCTTCCACTCGATTGTTGGCTTACATTGTAATGAGCAAATTCATAGACCACCTGCCTTATTATCGCCAGATAAAAATGTTCCAAAGAATTGGCATTACCATTAAATCTAACACCATCAATGGTTGGATCGCCAAAGTGTGTGTGTTATTAAAACCTCTATATGATGCTTTTTGCAAAGCGCATTTCTCAAAATCTTATCTTCAGGCGGATGAGACTACGATTAAAGTTTTAAAAATCAAAAAACCTAGAAAAAAAGGAAAAGCACATACAGGCTACTACTGGGTCTATTATGATCCGGTAGATCATCATGTCGTATTCATATTTGACCCTGGACGGGGAAGGGTATATCCGGCGGACCATCTCAAGGATTTTTCCGGCAAGCTACAAACCGATGGCTTGAAGGTGTATGATACATTTGATAAACTCAGCAACATTGACTTGTATGCCTGTATGGTTCATATTCGCAGAAAATTCGTGGACGCTCTTAAAAATGACAAAAAACGAGCAGAATTTGTCCTGACAAAAATCAAACTACTCTATGCCATCGAAGAGCAGGCC
>JAAENB010000890.1 GCA_024224995.1 bacterium
AAAAGACTCGGGTTACTGTGGACTACAACATACTGAGGTCTCATTACGCTGTCGTTTACAGTTTTTGAGATATTAAAGCCTAATTGTCCCATTCTATCCTATGGAGCTTGTTACCATGGCAACAAAAACCAATGCATTTGTATGGGGGATCATGTGAATAAACAATCTGTTAATACTGCTCGGACCGCAATGTGCACCCATGCATGGCATACATCGTTGGATGCGTCTCCATCGTGCCTCGATGGGCATAACTTTTCTCAGTAAAAAGGTGTTACCGTGGCAACGCTAGATGCCAAAAAGCAAAAAAAAAGGCGAAAATTCGAACGCTTATTGCTCGAACAGACTTTATCGTAGAGACATCGTTCAAACTTTCAAGCACTCGGCCTGATTGGCACTAACGGACCGTACAAGCTCATTATGCCAATTATTACACTTTTTGCGATATTGACCTTTCATTTTTTTCTTTATTTCTGTTTGACTTTGGACGCTTGTTGCTAGGCAACAGCTTATCGTAGAGACATCGTACAAATGTTTCCCGACTCGGCACGCTGTGGACTTCAACATACTCAAATTTCATGAAGCTGGGATTTAAGGAAATTTTATGTCAAAATCCAGGCCAAATGGCCCCATTCATTCGGATGGGGTTTTGTACCATGGTGAAAAAAAAACCTATCCGTTATTGAGCCTGAACCGGAACGTGCACCCATGCACGGCATACATCATTAGATGCGTCTCCATCTTGCCTCGATGGGCATTACTATTCTCAGTCAAAAGCGTTACCGTGGCAACGCTAGATGCCAAAAAGCGCGCCCCATTAATAACTATTGGGAGCAAAGGAATGAATTAAATACAAGCGTAAAAACACCTCAAACTGACATAGAACCACCCCGAACACAA
>JAAENB010000891.1 GCA_024224995.1 bacterium
CAAAAAAAGATTTTCTATTTCAATCGTTTATAAATGAATTAAACAATGAAAATGAATTCCTGGAGAAGTCTATAAGCACCAGTACCGCCGATAAACAAAAGGTCATAACCCGCTTTAATTTAATTGAAGCTATAATCCAAAATACACTGAGTTCTAAACCATGATTACGCGGTTCATTATTTATCCGTATTTGGAAACAGTGAAAAAATTCAATTTCAAAATTTACGCCATGAAAAAGGAAGTTCCGATAATTTGATGCATCAAACTTCAGCCTGGTTAGGAGAGATCAGCCCCGGAACAAAGCTTGTGATTGAAGACATTAAAGGGATTGATTCTCTAAGACTTGGTATTCAATTCGAAACAAATACCGGGTTCACAAACGAATTTGCTCCTGTTAACGTTGGTTTTGGAATTTTATATGTGCTGCCGGTAATCGTTTCTCTGTTAAAAGCCGAGCCGGGATCAATAATTCTTATGGAAAACCCCGAATCTCATCTGCACCCAAAAGGTCAAACTGCTGTTGGGCGTTTAATGGCTCTGGCTGCCCAAAATGGTGTACAGATATTTTGCGAATCGCACAGTGATCATATTATTAACGGGATAAGGGTAGCGGTAAAAGAGAAAATGCTCGATAACGATAACCTTGCCATTTATTATTTTGACAGGAACATAAATGATGATGAACATAAAACCCGTGTTACCGAAGTTTTCTCTGACCATAAAGGAGAATTGAGCGATTATCCCGATGGTTTGCTTGATGAATGGGATACGTTACTAATGAAATTAATTTAATAATATGGAAATATTTTTTAACGAGATAGCTTCAAATTACCCCTGTGCATCAATTCATGATGCCCGCCTCCGGATGAACAATTTTGTTCAGGTTTGTGTAAAAGCCAGAGAAGAAGGATTTAGATTATGCCGAATTGCTAATGAATACTATAATATTTTGTTAGCGGATGACTACAAAATAAAAGATTGGCTCAACGACCCCGCAACAAATAAAGCCACAAAGCAAATTTTTCTTTCATATGTCCGCCCTCCCTATGAAACGGATAATGATGCGGAAATAAATTCATATATCGAAGCAAAATATTTGCTTAACGAACAACTGGAATTAGTTGAATCTCAATTAAAACCGGAAGAAAAAAAAATTCATTTGAGCGATGACCATGGTAAAGATAAATTGATTGCGCTTTCCAAAAACCTTGTCCATTCTCCTTATGTTGATGGTGTACCCGGATCTTTACCCTTCAAGCCAAAAGCAAGAAGTTTCATTCAAAAAACATATCCGGACGGTAGAATTGATGTTACCCTCTTTGCGGAAGACGCTGGATATAGTATGATGATTAAAACAACAGGACGAAATTTAAGGGAAACTCAAGCAATTGCCGGTATAATAAAAGACAAGTTTTATTCATAGCGCATAGGAGAACCAGCCTGTTAGATTACCATTGCAAGTCTGTTTAAAATAAAATCTGCCAACCAATTTATTTGTCATAACTATTTCCTTTGATGTGATGATAAAACAATAGCAATATAACAAACATCGTCAAGTTCTTTTTTGAGTGCAAGAATTGAAAAATAACACTTGTAAAGAGTGAATTTTCATCGGTTTTTTGATTCTCCATTAATCCGGATAGTATACATATTCTTTATAACTGGAGATATTGGATCCGGGTTTATATCCTTTATTTTTTAAATAATTATTGCCTTTCCAGGCTCTTGAATGGTATTTGAACTTGATTGGGGGTACTATATGGAAAGAATATTAATAATAGGATCTTGCGGAGCAGGGAAATCTACGATTGCTCTTAGATTACAAAAGATAGTACCAATAGAGATCTATCATCTGGACAGGTATTTTTGGAATCCCGGCTGGGTACCAACGGAAGATAGTGAATGGGAAACAAAAGTTAAACATATTATCGATAATAATGATACATTCATAATTGATGGTAATTATTATAATACATTAGAAATGAGAATCGCCCGGGCCGATACTATTATTTTTCTTGATATTCCACGATGGATTTGCGTGTTCAGGGTTCTTAAAAGAATACTGTTTTCAAAAATTGGTATCTTAAAGAGGGACGATATGGCAGCGGGCTGCCGTGAGCGCTTTGATCTTGAGTTTTTGAAATATGTATGGGATTTTAATGAAAATTTTAGAAGCCGGAATTATGAATTATTACCGGTTAATAAAGAAATACAAATTCATATCCTGAAAAATAATAAAGATATATCCTTGTTTTTCAACAATATTGTTTGATATAAAATTACTATTAATTATTTTGAAGTGAGCAGGTATTCAGCTCATAAATAACTTGACAGTAGAAAAGAATGTACAATTATATATATCCCTCAAGAGTCATATGTAGTCAAACAGACTCGCGTTGTTTAGATATAGAATAGAACAGGATAATTTAAAATAAATGGAAGTACTTTTAAACGTAGAAAATCTTGCTATAAGCTTTGGCGGCTTAAAGGCGGTTGATTCGGTTTCGTTCGATGTGGAAAAGGGAAAAATTTTTTCTATAATCGGACCTAATGGAGCGGGAAAGACCACGATCTTTAATTGTATAAGCGGGATATATAAACCGGGTGAAGGAGCCATTCGTTTTAACGGTACAAGAATTGACGGGCGGAATCCTGCTGCCGTAGCCAGGTTCGGCATTGCCAGGACCTTTCAAAATATTGAACTTTTTTCTCATATGACAGCGATTGATAATATAATGTTAGGCAGACACATTCATATGAAGACCGGGCTCCTTTCAGGGGCTTTTATGTTTGGCCGCAGGTCAAAGGCTGCGAAGGAAGAGGTGGAAAACCGCCGTATCGCGGAGAAGGTAATAGACCTGCTCGATCTGCAATCGGCACGGGATCATTTTGTGGGAGAGCTTCCCTATGGAAAGCAGAAGCTGGTTGAGCTGGC
>JAAENB010000892.1 GCA_024224995.1 bacterium
GGGTTGTGAGGACTGTTTGACCGGAGGGAGTTCCGCAGCAATCCAAAGAGCCCATGCTTCTACGCCCGCGCACAAGCAAAAAGAGTTTCTTGAGAGTGCTGACCCTGCGAAGCAGGGAAAAAATAGGTCAGAAACAAAGCTGCATCCAGCCTTGAAGTAGTATGGGCTCTTTGGGTTGTGAGGACTGTTTGAGCGGAGCGAGTTCCGCAGCAATCCAAAGAGCCCATACTACTTCAAGGCCGGCGCACAAACACAATTTAGTTTCTTGAGAGAGGAGTTCATATAAACAATGACAGGAAAAAAATTTATAGAAACAGTCTCCCTGGAAACAATAGACCTACAGAACAGGGATTTTAAGATCAGTAGAAAACACATCGATGAAAAGCTGGAACGATCAATACAAAATTTCGGTATCCTGGAGCCCATACTTCTCTTAAAAGAAAAAAACAGGGAAAAATACAGGGTGATATTCGGCTTTAACAGGCTCGATACCCTTGCGAAAACAGGGAATACTACCGTTCCCGCTATTATACCTGAAAACATGGAACCCGGGCTGTATATGCGCTATTTATCCGTAAAATCTTACCGAAACGAAATAGGCCCGGCAGGAAAAATAAAAGCGGTTTCCATCTTAAAAGAAATGCTGAAAGCATCACAAGAGTCTCATGCCATACAAAAAAGTCAATTTAGAAAACTCTGTAAAACAGGGCTAAATCTACCGGATGAATTCATTGAAAATGAATCACTAATAGATTCTTTTAACAGCCTGCCCCCTGTTTTACCTGATTATTTCGACAGTAAAGACATCAATTTCAGGGCAATTAAAGATACCTTAAAACTTCCTGCTGAAGCTCTTATGCAGCTTACCCAATGGCTGGAATGGATTGATCCTGCGGGGCTGAGAGTCAATATTTTCAAAGGGATTATAGATCTCATGACAGATATATACAGACGCGATAAAAACAAGACTTCCATACAGATATCGATCCCGGCCGAACACAATAATTTTACCGACAGAAGAAAAAAAGAAGAATACATTTACCGGGAACTTTTCAAAATTCGATACCCCGAATACTCGGCACAAAAGGAAAAAATAGATAGTATTATCAATGAATTTGCTTCTCATGGGATAGCGATCAAATACCCGGAATACTTTGAAGGTGAAACTATTGATATAACACTCTCCGTTAATAAAAAAGAAAAATCCCAGCAGCTAAAAAACAAGCTTGAATATATCGATAATAACAAAATAAGCCTGCTTCTCGAAATGCTGTAAGCGCAGCTTCCGCTGCGTCCGGGAACATTAATTTATTGGGTACGTGCGGAAATTAGTCCTGTCTTTGATATAAAACCTAAAAATTGAAACTGCTGCTGTAAAAGCAGGATTATCTTTAATTATTTAATATTATTAATGAATCGTATCTTTGTCATCTTTTTCAGAGGGGGCCAGATCTTTATCGACATGAGGAATAATGAGGATAATGCTATTAAAAATAAATCCTGTAACTAAAAATTTCGACAGTTCAGCATTTATTTTGGAAACTTCAAAAAGCTGGTGTGTAATATAGATACAATTATCCATCAACTCTTTCAAAAAAATATCATTTAGAGATTCATCACTACCGGACCTGGATAGCTTTTCCTCGGCAGTTTTCCTGGATTCCTTTATGATCGCATCAAGAAGATTCCGGAAAAAAAGGTCAAAATCTTTATTGTATTCTACTTCAAAGCCACTTTTTAATTTTATCATTTTTTAACGCATGGGAAAACTGAACATAAAAACCTCATGCACAGTTTTTCCAAAAATATTTTATTTATCCAGATTCTTTTTTAAATCCTCAAATTTGTCCTTAAAAAGATTTCCTAATGTAGATCCTTCGGATTCTTGATTCTTATCCTGAAATTCCCTGTAATCAGCCATTTCCTCTTTCTTAAAAGCTCCGGTTTCGCTTAAAATAAGATTTTTATTCTCCTGGCTCATATCTTTTACAACAAATTTAACTTCCTTTCCAACAGAATAGACTTTTTGAATATCGCTATTATCTCTTGCGGCCAATTCGGTTCTTGGAATAAAACCAAGCATACCATTATCCAATCGAACATTGATTCCTGTTGGTTTTGATATTTCAATTATGCCCTTATGTACCCCACTCATTGTTTCCATGGAAGCGTCTGCCCAGGGATCGGGATTATCGGTTAACAGTTCAAGAGCAACTCTTCTTTCACCGTTGTCGATGCTTACAATTTTGGCATTAACAACAACACCAATCGAAAGAACATCCTCGGGTTTATTTATTCTTTTTACATGACTCATTCTTGAGATATGAATAAATCCTTCCAGACCGGGTTCAAGCTCAAGGAAAGCACCGCTTTTAATAATATTAACAATTTTCCCCTTAACACTTTGCCCTTCGGAATAATTTACAATATTTTTCCATGGCTCAGGAGAAAGCTGTTTCACACTCATAGAAATACGTTTTTTATCCCAATCAATCGACAAAATTTTTCCCGAAATTTCATCACCTTCTTTAAATGAAACCGGGTTGGAATACCTGCTCCAGGAAAGCTCGGATTTCGGGACCAATGCCTCTACTCCCCCAATATCAACAAATATACCAAAATCCCGCCTTGTTTTTACTATTCCCTGTACAACATCACCTTCTTTGATACTCTTTTTGAGTTCTTCCTCTTTAAGTTGTCTCTCTTCATCGAGAAGAACCCTCCTGGATAATACAATATTCTTTCCACGCTCTTCAAATTTAATAATTCTAAAAGGGAATGTGCTTTGAATTAAATCTTCAGGTTTTTCCGGGGCTCTACTGTCTATTTGAGAAAAAGGACAAAAACACCTGGTTCCTGAGAGAGATACGGAATACCCACCTTTTACAACACCGATGATTGTTCCTTCTACAGGAACACCGCTCTCATAAGCAATTTGCAAAACTTCAGTATTTATCTGGCCTTTTCCAAGCCTGGAAGTCAGCTGAATTTCCCCTCTACCGATAGAAGAGATATACCCTTCTATAGTGTCACCCTGTTTAACAGCAACATTCCCATCATCGTCAACAAATTCACTAATTTCGATTACAGCTTCACTTTTTCCTGAAATATCAACAAAAACATTCTCATTATCAAGAAAAACCACTGTCCCGTGAACCTTATCACCAACTGCAAAATCATCAGTCCTGTTTATTGAATCTTCGAGCATCTGCTCAAAATCTTCACTACTCATATCTTCATTAATATCATCAAACTCGCTCATACTGGCAACCCGTTTTTCATATAATTTGTCCCGATTCCTATTAGGTAATAATCAAGCAGACTCGGAACTAGGAGGTTACATTTTACAAGCCCTATGAGATCATTGTAAACAATTTTATGACAATAGCTTAATTTTTTTGTATATTGCCTTTATGACCACTTAATTTTCCTCTTTGATTAAACAATAAAACAAACAATAAAAACAATTGACATATTTTCATATTAGTGATATTTAATGATTTCCAGGGAAAATCATTCCCTGATATACATTTTATGGAGAACACTATGAAAAAGCTCATTTTCTCAGTAATAGCCCTTTTTTTATCAACAATGATACTACACGCAGCAGAAGAAAAATCTGCGGAATCCTACATGGCCGATCTTGATGCCGGAAAAGATGAAAAAATAATTGTCAAAGCTGCGGAATGGCTTGGCAAAAAAGAAGAAAAAGACGCAATTCCCAAATTAATAAAACTTCTTGATGATGACAGAGAAAATGTCCGATCGGAAGCAACAGTTGCATTAGGATACATTGGAGAGGAAACTGCTGTAGAAGCCCTGAACAAGGTTCTCCTTAACGATGAAAGCGCAAATGTACGATATGCGGCTTTCCTTGCCACTCTCAGAATAGGATCTAAAAAATCAATTGAAACCTGGAAAAAGGCAAAAGAGACAGAAACCGATCCTTTCATCAAAGATCTTCTAAAAAAGATGGAAGAAAAGATTAAAGGAGAATAATTTTCCCATTGAATTATGAAGAAGTTAAATACCTGGTATTTGATGTTGAATCAGTTCCCGATCCCAGGTTAATCAAAATGGTGAAGTACCCGGATGAAGAACTGAGCGACACGGATGCTGTTGCAAAATTCCGGGAAGAAATCATGACAAACAGTAACGGCGTGTCGGATTTTATCCCGGTAACTTTTCAATACCCCATTTCAATCTGTATCGCAAAAATAAGAAGTGATTTGTCCTTAATAGATATTGTAAGTCTTGATGAACCACGGCTCAAAACCCGGGAAATGGTGCGCCTTTTCTGGCTTGGTATTGAAGATCTTTACGACCACGCTTCCATGGTAACATTCAATGGCCGGGGTTTCGACATTCCTCTCCTTGAAATGATGGCCTACCGCTACGGTTTTAAGGCAAAACGGCATTTTAAAGATAAATTTGCAGGAAGGTTCCGTTTTGGTACAAAACATATAGATCTCCAGGACTGGTTGTCGAACTATAATGCTATTCGCATGAATGGAGGATTGAATCTTCTTGCTAAAGTAATCGGCAAACCTGGAAAAATGTCTACAAAAGGCAGCGAAGTCTATGAGATGTTTCTTGAAGGTAAACTAAAGGAAATAAACGACTATTGTAAACACGATGTACTGGATACTTATTTCATATTTCTCAGGACAAGAGTTATGCTCGGAGAAATTACACTGGAACAAGAGCAGGATATTGTCAAAAGAGCCAGGACATTTATCAAAGACAGTCAGGAACGTATCCCGGCAATGAAAGAATACCTCGACAATTGGGGTGACTGGGACCCCTGGCCCGCTTAGCAGTAAGGTTATCGAAGGCCCTGCGGGCCGGGTAAGAGGTAATCGGTACAGTTAAAAAGTTCTCGAATTCACACAGATGCTTACATCAAGAACAATCGAGGCTGGTTCCTTCATTATCAAGGTCCGGTCGTAGTTTTTTTGCCCCATAGAGATATACATGTCTCATTTCATGTTGTTTTTTCTCAGTATTCAGATGCAAAAGTACCCGGATACAGTTTTTCAAACTTCCGGGAACCGGGATTTCCCTGGTACAAAGCATTGGAGTGTAATTCCACCCCAGATTCCTGGCTGCTACAGCCGGGAATTCAGCATCTATATCTTCGGTAACGGAAAAAACAACAGATACAATCTCGTCAACCTCAACAGTGTTCTTCTCAATCAGGGACTCCAGCATCTCCCCTGTTTTAGCCAGGATTTCTTCCCTGCTATTTGATTCAATGGTTATTGCCCCCCTGATTCCTCGTACTGCCATTATTCAACTCCTTTTATTCAATTGTCTCAATCTGCGTGCCAATACCGGTCATTAAATCCTTAAAATTCGGGAATGTAACCGAAGCCGATTCTGCGGTAGAAATAACGGTCTCCCCTTTCGCTGCTAACCCGGCAATGGAAAGTGCCATTACAACCCGATGATCATCATGCCCATCAACTTCTACTCCCTTCAGGCTGCTTTTCCTGATAATCAAACCATCAGGCAACTCTTCAATATCGGCACCCATTTTTTTCAGTTCATTACACATCACTGCGATCCGGTCAGTCTCCTTTAATCGAGCCTGTGGCACATTAAAAAGCTTTGTCTCTCCCTCAGCAAAACATGCGGCTACGGAAAGAGCAGGAAGAGCATCGGGGATAGCGTTCAGGTCAAAAACCCCTCCCTTCAGTATTCCACCTTTTATACGAATACTTTTCTCACCCGGTTCAACAATAGCTCCCATTTCACTTAATATATCGACCACCTCTTTATCACCCTGGGTATCATTATAATCAAGTCCTACCAGGTTCAACTCTCCCCCGGTCAGTGCCGCAGCCACGAGAAAAAATGTTGCGGAAGAAAAATCAGCAGGAATGTGTTCTTTAAACCCTGTATACCGCTGCCCTCCTTTAACCAGGAAATCCATATATCCATTATTTTCATATTCAATCCCCTGTTTATCCAGCCAGTTAAGAGTCATGGTTACATAGGGTTGTTCGTTTAACAGGGGAACCGCTATACGGGTATCATTCTTAGCCAGGGGAGCTGCTATCAGCAAAGAAGTCAGGTATTGTGAAGTTACAGCCTCAATACTGGTTTCACCACCGGCGATTGGGCCTCTTACAACCAAAGGGGGTTTACCGCTCCATCGCGTAGAAAAAGCTTCACCGCTCAGATCATTAATCGATTCCATAAGAGCATCAGCCGGACGATTTCGAATCTGGTGATCTCCGGTAAATACGGTATAACCATCAACCAGGGAGGCCAGCCCCATTCCAATATAAAGAGAAGTTCCTGAATTTCCGATGTTGATGACATCTTCCGGAATAGGGATATTACCATCTTTACCCTGGACAACCCAACGATTTTCTTCTATTTTAATCTCTGCACCAAATTGACCAATCATATCAACACACGACCTGGTATCTGATGAATCAAGAGGATGCTCAATTATAGATTCACCTTTTGCCAGTAAAGCAATAACAAGGGCTCGTATGGTATGAGACTTCGATCCCGGAATATTAACATCTCCGCTTATTTCAGATGGTTTTACTCTAAATTTCATCATTCTTCTCCTGATTCCAGCTTTTTTCTCATAAAAGTAGAAATATAATATGGCAATGTAATAGTTTCATTATTCATATTATATAAAGAATTAAATTTTTCTCTGTGTTCCTCAATAAATTGAACGGATGAAGATTTTTTCTCACCAGAGTTTTCACCATATAATTCATTTAAAAGTTCAATTTTTGATCCTAAATTCTCATTAAAAATGGAAAGATTGTCTTTAATAAACTTAAATTCATTCAATTCTAAAAATGTTACCAGGTCATTTTTTAAATAATAATCATTATGAATGGGGAAAATCATTCTCATATAATCATCATAGATCCCATCCAGGTCTTCATCATGAAGCACAGTGGCCGCCAGAAATAAAATTGCTTCAAAGTTCAATGCGCGTCTAAATTCATCAATTGCCTGACTGGATTCAATAAAATCAAAATAATCGATACAGACCAGGAGATCAGCAGCATAGTAATCAACCGGAAAATGAGTAAAGTTACCATTAATGAACCTGATTTTTTTAACTATTTCATCATTATTATATTTTTTTATAAACTTTTTAATTGCCTGAAAAGAAGACTCTACCACGACAATATAGAAATCAAACTCTTTAGCAGTTTCATAGACCAACTTTCCATTCCCAAGCCCGGCTTTTACAATTACGCCAGGATTATAAGTCTTAATAGTCTCAAAAAGCTGTTCTTTTATAGTGGGATACCTGTTCTCCGGTTCCAAAAAAATTTTTCTGTCAAAATCACATTCAACAAAGCTGTTAATCTGTTCAAACCTGTTCATACACAACTCCTTCTAAGGATTTAGAAGTTAGGATTTTAAGGAGATAACCAACCTGAACCCTAATAGCAATCTCCTTATCTTTGTAAAGTCACAATTATGCAACTATTTTTTTGAATTTAGGAGTATAGAAAGCCCAACATCGAACCCGGGCGAAATCCACTTATTTTTTCCTAAAATTACCTGAGTTCAATTGAATTATTATTGACACTTATCAATTCCCCCTGATTATTTCACATTAAACCGGCTCAAAACCCATATCTTAAGCCGGAGCAATACAATTTAGCTAAAAAATCAGAGTAGTGTAGAAATATCTCCACCTCTCACTTTTTGACTATATATTTAAATTGAATTTAAGTTGAATTAAATTTAATCAAGGAAAAAAATTGTAAAATGAACATATTTACTCAAGCAAGGCAGGGAATTGTAACTCCTGAGATAGAAGAAGTAGCGAGGGAAGAAGGCGTTAGTGTTGACTATATCCTTGACCTTTTTTCGAAAGGAGAGATCGCGGTATTTAAAAATAAGTTACGAGACATAAGTCCCATGGCAGTGGGAAAAGGGCTCAGAACCAAGATTAATGCAAATATTGGCTCCTCTCCGGATCTCTTTGATCTTGACAATGAACTGAATAAGCTGAAAGCAGCTATTGATGCGGGAGCCGATGCCATTATGGATCTTAGTATTGGCGGGGATGTTACCTGGTTCAGACAAAAGATCATTGAAAACTCATCAATCCCTTTGGGCACGGTTCCTCTATATGAAACAGTTGTCGATATGACCAAAAAAGGGAAATCGATTATTGATATGACTATTGACGACTTTCTCACTGTCGTTGAAAGGCAGGCCAAAGAAGGGGTTGATTTCATGACTATTCACTCCGGAATAACCAGCCAGGCAGTGGAATCTCTAAAATCACAGGAGCGAATTATTGGAGTTTGCAGCAGGGGAGGCTCAATACTTGCTGAGTGGATTACACTTAATAAAAAAGAAAACCCTTTATATGAATATTATGATGATATCCTGGCAATTCTCAGGGAATATAATATTGTCATTAGCCTGGGAGACAGTCTCCGCCCCGGTGCTATTCATGATGCAAATGACAGAGGACAGCTGCATGAAATGATTATTCTTGGCGACCTTGCCAAAAGAGCCCGGGAAAGCGGAGTTCAGGCGATTATCGAAGGGCCGGGTCATATGCCGCTCGACCAGATCATTGAGAATATCAAGCTTCAAAAATCTATATGCGACGGTGCTCCATATTATGTATTGGGGCCTCTTGTAACCGACATTGCTCCCGGCTATGATCATATCACTTCCGCAATTGGTGGAGCAATTGCGGCTTCCAGTGGCGCCGACTTTTTATGCTATGTAACTCCTGCCGAACATCTGAGGCTGCCAAACGCAGATGACGTTAAAGAAGGTGTAATTGCCTCCAAGATCGCTGCTCATGCTGCTGATATTGTAAAGCTGGGAAGTAAAGCCAGGAAATGGGACAATGATATGTCAGTGGCACGAAAAGAAAGGGATTGGGAAAAAATGTACGCTCTTGCTATTGATGAAGAAAAAGCCAGGCTTTACAGATCAGAAATTCCTTCCGATCTTGAAGACCAGTGTTCCATGTGCGGTGAATTTTGCGCTTATAAAAGGAAATATTAAAGGGAAATTGATATGTCTGACGACTCAATCTATTACGACTCATACAAAGAAGACAGAGACCTTGTGCTGGAGTATAACCAGGTAGATCTAAATTCGATTAATATGATCAACATTGGCGGTATCGGTGTTCACAATCTCACCAGGACGGAAGCAGTAGCCAGGGTACTTCAAATGATTAAAGAGGGTGGCATTTACCACGTGATCCCCCTTAATCCTTACAAAATAAGAAAAATAAACAAAAGTGCCGATTTAAAGCTTCTTTCGGATAAGACCGACCTTCACCTGGCTTCAGGAGCCGGAGTCCAATGGGCCGCCAACATGCTCAAAACTCCCATAAAAGAAATGATCCCGGTGCTCAGTTTCATGATGGAACTAATCAGAATTGTGGAAATCAAAGAATATTCCATATTCCTGGTTGGCGGCAGACCTGAGGTAGTAGAGACCGCTTTTTTTAATATAAAAAAATCATTCCCCAATGTTCGGATTGTTGGAAGACATGGCGGATATTTCAATCCCCAGAGAGAAAAATCAGTTATTGAAGCAATGAGAAAGTCGGAAGCCAATATTGTTTTTGTAGGACTTGGTTTTCCAAAAGAAGACAAATGGATCCACAAAATCAAACGTGAATTCAAGAATACAGTCTTTATTAGTGTTGGCGGGAGCATTGATATTATCTCAGGTGAAATTAAAAAAGCTCCTCCCTTCTTCATGGAACGAGGACTTGACTGGTTTTACCGGATAATCACCAAGCCCTGGAGGATCGGAAGGCTTTTCAGAACTTTATCATTTTTCATGGGAATACTCTTTAAGAAGATCTTTAATAAATAGGGTCCTTTTAAAAATAGTCCCGAAACAAAATAATTCTTAATTAATTTAAATCGGGACTCATTTTTGCTTTTTCAAAGTATACTCTAAAAAATATATTATCAAAAATAACTATTTTTCATATTTATTAAGCTTTGCTGCAGTCATCCGGGCTTCTTCAAGAGAATTTTGCTTTACCCGGCACCGGCCCAGGGTGAAATTACCCACTTCCTCTTTTTTGTCACAGGTCCGGCAGTGAATTATTCCCTTGTTATCACTGGTCCATTCTGATATTTCCACGAAGCGAGAACCGCAACTTCTACAAAATATTACTGATACAAATTCACTCATTTTTTCATCCTACTTTAAAAACAATAATAGAAATATCCTCTCTTTTTTCCAACCCACCGGTAAAATCATCGGCAGAACCAACCAGGGATTCGATTACACTTTCAGGGCTATCGAATTGTGTTTCCAGGCGATCCATAATCCTTTTTAACCCAAAAATCTTCCCGCTTTTATTTTTGATATTTAAAATCCCATCGGTTAATATAACAAAGAAATCACCGGGGCGCAATCTAACAATGACTTTTTTGGGTGCAGCAGCTCCTTCTCCCAGCCCCTTGCTGCCGAACCTGAGATACCTGGCAACTCCATTTCGCACCAGTATAGGGTATGCCACTCCTGCGTTCACAAACTGGAGTATATTTTCTTTTGTGTTGATAACACCGTAAAAAAGTGATGGATGTTTTATATATTGAAGATCTTCACTTGTAGCCCGGTTCAACGCCTTCATCAGAGTAGCCGGATTATCCCCTTTTACTTTAACCAGAGCCTTAAGTGCTCCACTTACCATTGAAGCATGGAGACCTCCCGGTATTCCTTTTTGATGTATATCCACAAGACCAATTCCCAGGTTATTGTCTCCAAAGCAATACAAACCGTGAAACTCACCGCCAACTTCCCGTGCTGAAATCGATTTTGCTGAAATCTGGATATTATCGAATGTTTCATTGATATCAGGCACCAGCATCTCCTGTATAGAGCTGGCAGAGCTAAGTTCACTTTTAATTCGCTCTTCTTCAAGCGCATTCTGGAAAAACACCGCGTTTTGAACAGCCAGCGCTGCCTGCACGGCAAAAACCTTAAAAAGCTTTATATCTTCTTCATCAAAACCAGGTCTGTTTTTGGGATTTATCGCCTGGATAACTCCCAAAAGTTTGCCTTTAAAAAGTAGTGGAGTACAAAGTATGGCTTTAGTTACAAAACCAGTCTGTTTATCAAAATTGGAGTCAAATCTTCTATCTTCATAGACATCATTAACATAAAGAGGTTTTCTCGCTTCAGCAACCCAGCCCGCAATACCCTGCCCCATTTTTACCCGGTATTTTTCGGTTAACTCATCCCCGGCTTTTCCCAGGGCTACTTTAAAAACCAGGTCATTCGTTGTATCGTCATACAGAAGCAGGGTACTGGCTTCTGTCTCCATAATATCTTTGATGATCTCCATAATCAAGGTCAGGAGTTTACTTATATCCAGGGTAGAATTAATAATACTGTTGATATCTACCAGTTTCGTCAGGTTGTTGACCTGTCGTTCCAGGTTTGCCAGGTCATCTCTTTTATTGGTTTCATTTTCTTTAAGCATATTCTCAGCCTGAGACATCGGCTCCCTCCCCTGAAGGGTAGTATAATTTCTTAATCCCCTACGATATGACTAACAGGTCAGTGACGGATTAATTTTCACTTAAATATATTATCCCACTACCTTTTAAATTGAATAGTAGCGAGACTAGCTCCCACTTTTCTGTAAAGTAAGCGATCTATTACCATTGTTATTCTTAATATTAAATAAAATATTTTATGTCATGGCACTAGCTATATATACTATCGGTCGTATTTAAAATAAATTTCACATAATAGATGGGCCGGATAAAAAATCAAGCAGAATATTTAGGATGTTCAATAAGACCATTTTCCGAGAGCTGACACTTAGTTCTAAAAAAAAACCGCACATCCGGATTATTTCTGTCCACAATTTACTCCAAAATTCAATTTTTTCCTTTTTCTTTCTTCAAAAAGTCTTGACAGGCCCTAAAATAAAAATTATTCATGATTCTTGATAGAATGCATTTATTCACAAGGGCAATATGGGAAATTGCAGATTAAATGGTGTTATTAGCTCTTTCCCCCCTTATGAATTTCGCAACAGTCTTCTCAGGTTTTGATTGTTGCAAAATGCCGGCTATCGCCTTTGCCGTGTTTTACGGCTTATAAAAAAAAATTTCGGAGGATTTTATGAAGAAGCTTTTAGCAAGTTTATTTGTCCTGACGATTCTTTTGTCAGGTGTTAGCGTGCTTTTCGCTGGTGGTGCTGAGAATTATAACAACAACCAGAGCGCTCAGTACGCAAGAACTATGAACAGGAACGCATCTACTGATGCTGATGCTGTTTTCTATAACCCTGCTGGTACAGCAATGATGAAGGATGGTCTTTATCTTTCTCTTAGCAACCAGTCGGCTTTTCAGACTTATACGATCACGAATGATAATGATCTATCTGGTCTAGTAAACTATCCAGTACTGGCAGCAGAATATGAAGGTACAGCAACTGCACCTCTTTTCCCCAATTTTTACGCTGTTTTTAAAACAGGTGATTTTGCCGCATTCCTTGGACAAACAATAGTGGGTGGTGGCGGATCTAAAAAGTATGATGGTGGGCTTCCAAGTTTTCAGCAATTGCCTTTATCAAAACTATTAGCAAGTGGCGTAACTACTGCTCATATTGGTGGTGGAAACCTTCAAGTAACTTCTGTTACTTCAAACTTTGAAGGAAGTTCATTCTGGATTGGTATTGACGCTGGTGTTGCATATAAAATAATAGATATGCTCTCTGTTTCCGTATCCGGACGTTATATTAAAGATATTGGCAGTACAACAGGAAACTTAACTGTTGCTGCTACAGGTGATGCTACTGTGGTTGGCTCTTATACATTAGCTCAAATTGCATTTGGTGCTAGCGGCGTAACAGAAGTTGATATTAGCACAGCGGGAACTGGTTTCGGAATAATTGGCGGTATTGATATAGCTCCAATGGAAGGCCTGAACATCGGTATTAAGTATGACTACTACTTCGCAATGAAAGAAAAGACCACAGTTAATGACAGTAAAGACGGCGGCGGACTATTCACAGACGGAAGTGAAGCAAAAGTCACTATTCCTATGATCATAGCAGTTGGTGTTTCATACAATATCCTCCCGGAGCTTAGAGTTGAAGTAAGCGGAAATTACGCATTCAACAGTGCTACAGACTGGGGTGAAGATCTAGACACAGCCGGAACTCCAATTGATAATGCATGGGAAGTTGGCGGAGCTGTTGAATATGCTATTTTTCCTGAACTCAAAGCTAGTTTAGGCTACCTCTACAGCAAATCAGGCAGAACAGAAAGGCAGCAGGAAGATAAGGATTACGAACTTAGCAATCATGCTGTTTGTGCCGGTGCTACCTATACAGTAATACCGGACCTTGATGTAACCCTCGGTTATATGCATGCATTCTATCTTCAAGGAACAAAGGCTGCTGGTTATACAGCAAGCGGAAACGAAACTTATAACAAAACTTCTATTGCGTTCGCAATCGGCGTTCAGTACCGACTTCTCGGTGATGATTCCGGATCAAGCGATAGCGATGCTCCTGCTGAAGAAACAAGCATGTAAATAGTACTTAGAATTTAATAGGGTATTGCTCTTTTTAGTGAGCTTTCCCGAAACAAAGAAGCGGCGATTTTTCGCCGCTTTTTTTATGGAGTTTTTCCAGTGCAATAAATCACTTCCCCTGCCCGTCAATTGAAGCCCGAATAAAATCCCTGAACAAAGGATGCGTTGCCGTAGGCTTTGACTTAAACTCCGGATGATATTGGGTCGCAAGAAACCAGGGATGAGAAGGAATCTCAACAGTCTCAACAAGATCACTTTGCGGATTAAAACCGCCAAAAACCATCCCTTTTTCTTCAAAAATCTTTTTATACTTCATGGTAAACTCAAACCGGTGCCGGTGGCGCTCCATAACAGAATCGGAATTATAAATCTTCTTAATCCTGCTCCCATCATTAAATTCACACAAAAAGGCACCCAAACGCATGGTACCGCCCTTATCAATAATAATTTCCTGCTCTTCCAGGAGAGAAATAACAGGATTCTTAGCTTCAGGTTCAAACTCGGTAGAATTACAGTCCTCCAGTCCGCAAACATTGCGGCCAAAGTCAATAACCGCGCAATGAAGACCAAGACAAATCCCAAAAAAAGGAACATTTTCTTTTCTGGCATAAGAAACAGCGGCAATCTTTCCTTCAATCCCCCTGTTTCCAAAACCGCCGGGAACCAGGATTCCATCTGCGTTTTTAAAGAAATTTTTAATATTACCCTTCTTAGCCTTTTCAACCTCCTCAGGATCAACCTTAACAATTTCTATCTCTGCTTCATTGGCAACAGCACCATGAAACAAAGCCTCATAAATTGACCGGTAGGCGTCCTGAAGAGCTATATACTTCCCCACAACAGCAATGGAGACCTTTTTCTTAGGATTTCGATATGCCTTTATAAACTTATCCCAGTTTGGCAAAGTAATAGGGGGAGCTTCCATATTAAAGTGCTCTAACACTATTGTATCATACTCATTTTTCTGGAACATATATGGAATTTCATAAATAGAACCCGTAATATCCTCAGCAGAAATAACATTCCGCTCGGAAACGTTACAAAATAGAGCGATTTTGGCTTTTGTTTCATCGGAGAGGGGTGCGCTGGTTCGGCAGAGAAGAATATCGGGAAGAATTCCCAGCTCCATAAGCTCCTTTACTGAGTGCTGCGTGGGTTTGGTTTTAAGCTCTCCGGCAACGGATATTGTGGGAACAAGGGTAAGATGGACGTTCATCACTCTTTTACTTCCCAGTTCCTGCCGAACCTGCCGGATCGACTCAAGAAATGGAACTGACTCAATATCGCCCACTGTGCCGCCTATCTCAACCAGGAGAAAGTCAAGAGTGGGGTCTTCATTGGCCACATCATAAATACGTTTTTTTATCTCATTAGTGATATGTGGAATAACCTGCACAGTACGGCCCAGGTAATCGCCTCTTCGTTCTCTCTGAATAACGGCATTATAAACCTGGCCCGTTGAAATGGAATTTTTCCTGGTAAGCTTTGAATTGGTAAAACGCTCATAATAGCCCAGGTCAAGGTCGGTTTCCGCTCCATCTTCTGTTACATAAACCTCTCCATGCTGATATGGACTCATGGTTCCGGGATCTATATTAATATAGGGGTCCATTTTAATGACATTTACCTTATATCCATGTCCTTCCAGGAGTAATCCCAGGGAAGCAATGGATATTCCTTTTCCTAATGAGGAGCATACCCCTCCGGTAACAAAGATAAATTTAGTTTTTTGAGCCGTCATAATTCCTCTCCCTGTATAGAATCTCACCTGTATCCAATAATGTCGCAATTATTATTTTTAAGGCTTTTCTGTAAACCAAAATTACCAGTGAGCGGGAAAAATTCAATTCTTTAACATGGATGGAATATGTGGGCCTTATATGCCGCGACAGCACAGACACTCTTCTAAAGTGTGTCGTTTATTCCCTCTCAGGTAGCGTTCATTCCTATTTTTACCTCTTTTACCTCTTTTACCTTGCCGATTGGGCTATAATACAGTATTTTATAATTCAATAACCCTATTTTACAACAAACAATCTACATTAAAAATTGAGGTAAATCATGAAAAAAACCACGAAAATTGGATTTTTATCCTTTATACTGGCCATTATTTTAACCTATACCGGGTGCGAAGAGGGTCTGTCAAGTAATTCCAATGACTCTAATTCCAATGATGGTTTTAGTTTTTCCGATATGTATACTAAATTTCAATTATTGAAGGATGAAGTTAATACCGTACGAGAAAGGAACCAGGAGTTAGAAGCGACAATCAACATGTTACTCACAACCACTACTGAAAATAGAAATTTAATAGAAACGAATATTGTTTCTATAGACGGTCTCATGTCCATTGGTAACAACAAATCAGGATCTCATAATATTATCGTTGGTTCAAACCATAATTATTCCTCTTATGGTGGGCTTGTTGTTGGATATTATAATACAATAAGCGGTAGATATTCCAGTGTGAGCGGGGGATATTATAACCAAGCCACTGGTTGGCATTCCAGTGTGAGTGGGGGATGGGGCCAACACTCTACAGGTCAATATGATTGGAGAGGCGGAGGCTTATTCCAGGATCAATAATTCCAATGAAACAGGGTGGCACTGCGTCACCCCTTTTTTTCCCGGTGCAACCAGATAATACCGCCCTTATTCCCGGTACAGCCTGGTAAAATCCATCTTTTCCTTGTTCGAAGCTAAATACAATTCCAGCGCTCTACGTTCCCGCCGTGGTTTCAGACCTATTTAAAAGGCGATACGGGCTTTTCAGTAGAAAAAAAATTTACAGTTTATAGAAATGAATTGATTGAAAGCCTTCCATATTCATTTATCTATATTTAAATCATTTTTATTGACAAAAGGGCTCACTTTACTCTTATTTCTGCTAAAAATAAGTTTTACCCTTTCTCTAACCAGGAACCAATCTTCATGAGCAATTCATCGGTAATAACCACCTTTCTCTCCCCCGGTTCTTCAAAACTCCGGCATCTTTTGGCAAGGAAGTCTATTTCACGCATAATATCATAGATCGAGCAGTTCTCGGGTAATCTTGTAATTGCATCAATCGATGTTTCTTTTATTGTATTCATGTGAAAACCTCAACTTTTTAAGAATTTCTCAGAAGCATTTTTTAGCCCCCAGGCAGCAATACAGCTGCCTGGGGGTGAAGAATTTTAGAAAGCTTTTAGTTTATGAAAAGAACCATAATCTCAACATATAAATAAAAGATATGGCTATTTCCCTGCCTCAATATGAGCCCTGAGCTGAATCTCCCAGTCTGCAAGCTCAGCAGCAGCGATAATCATGGTGTTCTGATAATCTTTGTTACTCGTATAAATAATTTCTCGAACCGTTGCCTGTACCAAATCGATAAAATCACCCCGAGTACCAAACTCTTGATAACTTCCTCCTGAAATTTCATAAAATAGCCCGTATCCATCAAGAAACTCATTAGCATAAATGAAGCTTTTATTAGTAAAATAATCACCATACACCTTATATCCAACCAAGTTACCCACCATTCTTCCACTATACACCGGATCAGGCAAAACCGGAAAACTAATCTCACTAACCTGCGCCTCAACAACAGCCACCATATTATTCACCGCAGCCTTAACAGGAATCAGCATATTCTCAAGATCAAGCTGTGCTTTTGCGGCTCTGAAAGTAAGGAGCTCATCACCGGAAAAAGCTTTTTCCGCCAATGAAAGCCGGGACAGGCTGAGTCTTTTCACGAGAAGAAGATCTTCCAGGGTCATGCCGCAAAAAGTATTATCAACTGTAGTCTGGATAGAATAAGTGGGTTTCAACATGTTATAGTTAAAATATTCAGTCACTCCCGCCTCAACATGCCTTATAGACAAGCCGGGAACCGTAAACTTCACCCCATCAATACTATCAGCATTACCGGTAATATACTCCTGAGTCACCACTGCGGACCTGAACGCCCTATGAATCATAACCTGGTAGTCATCAAAATACTTCAGTTTATTGACGAGGTAAGTCTTTTGTGAATCCCTATCAAGCCCCATCAGGTGATCATAGATGGCATCAATCTCATCCTGAGCCAACTCCACACCGGAGTGCTTGCTGTCAACAGCCAGTTCAACGGTTGTGTTTAGAAGGAAATCGATCTTGTGTTCAATGGAAGCCAGAGTCTGCTGAATCTCTTCGAGCTGGTTTTCAATAGCATTGAGCTTGACCTTGATCTCGTCCAGGGAAGCCTGGATTTCGTCCAGCTGTCCGGAGAGCTCTGTATAATAGAACCAGTTTTGTATCATGGAAAGAACCTGAAGTCCCCCCATACCGCTGGAAACGCCCGACAAAGCGCTTACAAGCTGGGAACCGGCTATAACACCGCCTTCCAGAAGAGCGAGAGAAATCTCATCTTCGAACTGTTCTTCGGTCTTATTAAGGCCGTAATCGATAATATCCTGGAGTCTCAACTGAACATCATCCAGGTACTGCTTAATCAGTTCCTGCCCTTCTTCGGAAGAAAGAAACTTTGTAAGCCCATCGGAAAGTCCCTCGGAAACAGTCTCACTTCCTAATCCAACAATGTAGTCTTCAATGTCACCGGGCAGACTTTCGTACCAGGGAATACTTAGAAAATCGGATGCCGAAGCAGAGCCTGTTTGCAAAGGAAACCTGAGCTTCAGGTTTAGAGCCTTGTTGATTTCATCGGGATATTGTTCATAAACAGCGCCCGAAAAAACCTCATCATTGATAGCCTTGCCTTTTGCAGAGTCATACATATATCCAAGATATTTGTACGCAGAAGGGATTTGAGCTAACTGTTGAGCCGGATCCTCAGTACCGGGAACCTCCGGGCTAGAAAGCCCTATCTCGTTTAAAACCGATTGACAGGAAAAGAAAAATATCGGGAATAACAAGATAAGGAAACGTGAGATAAAGATCTTTGTAATCTTTTTCATACTCATAAAAAAACTCCTTAAGATTTAATTTTTTGAAAATAGCAAAAAAGTCTTATAAAACGTTTTGCCTTTCACTATATATAAATACAGTTTAGAGGCAAAACGCACAAAAAAAATTTACATGGGGCAAAAAAAATTAAAAAACAAAGACAACTCCCAGGTTAAAATTTATAAAATCCATATTATTCCCCTTTTCAAAAAGCACACCGTACCTGGCACCAAGACGAATGTCGACCATTTCAAAGGGGGCTACACCGAACTGTATTCCTCCCTGAACCATGGGTTCTACTGCATTACGCTGAGAATTGTCGGACATGTCGAAGCCCTCTCCGGCATCATGCACCAGGGTTAGAAGACTGATACCACCGGCAACTTCCGGTGCAATGTAAAACCTGCGAAGTACCGGTATCCGGTAAGCGGCTTTAAACAACAGGGGGACAAAATAGCAACTGTCGGAACTGTTTTTTTGTCCGCTAAAAGCATAGAACCCGGTCTCAATCCCCATGGTTGAATTATCGAAAAGGAGATTGTAAATACCGCAGTCAAGAGTGAAGCCGTAGCCGGAGCTGACAATATCGTCAAATTTTCTTAAAGGAAAAATATAATTAAACCGTGCTGAAAAATATATATTATGATTATCATAAAATGAGGCCTGTATTTTTCCGGTTTTTAAATATTTTAAGATATCCCTCTCAATTGCTCCGGATAGCTTATCTACAACCGGATCAATATCTTCAAGAGAACTGAATGTCTGTGAATAGGCAATTAAAATCCGGGCTTCATTGATTGAAACCACCCGTATTGAAATCTTGTAATCGTCCAGCTTATCTATTGAACCAACGATGACAAAGTCGGCAGCCAGAGTCTTACCGACCAGCAAAGCTCTGGATGTGTCCCCTTTGTAGGACTCTCCAATCTTTCGTTCACTGAGAACCCTGTTAATCTGGTCTCTTTCCAGAAGCAAGAAATTATTCCCGCTATAAAGAAAAAGCTCTACCGAGTTTCTCACAATCGCCGCGTACGACAGAGGAACATTATTCGCAGCAACTCCAAGAACCGCTACACGCCTTTTGATTATTCCTTTTTCTTTTTGCTTTTTGCGAGAAGTCTTCGAGGTTTCATGGCGAGCCTCATACCCACCTTTTTTCTCACGAGCCCCGAGCCCCCCGGGAGAAAAACAAATAGTAATTAGTGTTAAAAAAGTAAATAAAATTATAATTCCATTTTTGTTCATTGTACTTCTACCGTTCCTTATATATTATCTCAATGTGATCCCGGGATTTGGGCATACTACTCCCCTCATCCCCGGATACCCATTATAAGATGCTAATTTGTTATTTATTATTTGTCCGTTTTTACTGAATCAGGAATGTTTACAGCAATTCGCCGCGCAATCTTCTTACACGCATCTTCAAGCCCCCCACTTGAGTAGATTTTTTCCTTTGCTGCAAATACAATTGAAGATGTATCATGCTCGATAATTTTAACAAACAGAAGGAATGTATCTCCCAATTTTTCGATAGTCCCAGTTAAAACATACTCTGTTTTTTGATTTGAAAAACTTGCCAATACTTTCGAATAGCCGTGCCCTTTAAGACGTGACAGCTCCACTGAAATCATTTGAGCTGCCGATTCACGCAGCTTCCTTCCGGCAGTGTTCCCAAGAAACGATTTTATTCCAATCCTGCAATCAATTGCAACAGCTTCTTTCTTGTCAACACCAGCCACAGTCTCTATTTTTTTTACAGCTTCACTTTTAACGAGCACTTCTTTTAAATCCGGCTTCCTGAAAAACGGTTTATTAACCTGTTCCTCAATCCGACTTTCAAGAACCATTTCTTTTTCGACACCAAATTTGTCAATAAAAAAATAAGCGCCCATCATAATTAATAATACTAATAAAAATGATGCCGCTATCTTCGCTAAAAAAAGATTAAAACCGGTTTTCTTTATGAAAAAATAAATATATATACCGATGCCTGCGAATAAGCTGTAAAGTCCAAGAGTAATTAATATTCTTTTGTAGACCTTTTTTTTTGAGGAAAGAGCATCATTCTGATCTTCTCCGGGTATTGGCATTGTAACCCTGTATTTTTTTACAAGCCCTCCCACAAGTTCAACATTCCGATCAATGTCTTTTTTATTATTATTTTTAGCAGTCATAACAGATCCTCAATTTTTGATATTCCCTTTTTCTTAAGATACTCAACAATCTTTTTTGTAATCTGGGTGTAACTGTATTCAGCCTGCCTTCTTGTTAAACCAAGCTGCTTGCCTGCTTGCGCATAGGTATAATTATATACAGCAATCAGTTGAAAGAGTATTTTATCCTTGTCATTCCTATAATTTTCTTCATTGTCAATCGCTTCATTGATTATTATTCCAATATCATCCGTGTCTTTATCGAATTTGAAGTCTATATCATCCTCTGCAATATCAATGCTAATTGACTTATCTCCCGGCTTCATATTACGGAAATAAGTCATGATATGATATCTCACTGATTTTTTTAGCCAGCCACTGGTATTATATATCGAATCAGCATTTTTATAAAAAACGACGAAAATATCATGACAAAGCTCTTCCGTATCCTCCCTGTTGCCAAGCTTTGAATATATGGCATTGAATACAAGCGGATAGTAATCATTATAAACTTCTCGAAATTTGCTTTCTTTTATGAGCATCTATAGATACCGTTACACCATTATTTATTAAATAAATTTTCAATTATGTTAAAACCCGCGCGCTCCATTGTGGAGTTCCGGATGTCAATTTTTTGTTCATGGATATATCTTCTTTCATATATCATTAATACAGTTTAAGGGAAAAACGCACAAAAAAAAACACTAAATCCCAAAAAAAAACAAAAAAACATGACTTGACATTATTCGTAAATGAAATATGCTATATATCAGGATTAAGTGGAGTCTACTCACTCTTCTTTTTAGTAAATTGAACGATTTGAGAGGATTTATATGTCTGAAAAAAGAAAATTTCACCGGTATTCGTGTAAAATTAAATCGGAATTTGACTATTATGAGGGCAATCCTGATGAAATAGACCTCGATATATCCGTACCCCAAAAAGGAACCGGTCTTATCCTTGATATCAGTTGCGGTGGTCTTTTTCTTGTCACTGACGAAAAGGTATCAATAAACATGCCTATTCGTATCAGGTTCAAAACCAAAAAAGAACCCTTTAATATATTAGGAAAAATTGTGAGAACCGGGCTTTTAAAAAATAATCCCTCTGAAATAGCTCAAAGATTTGCTCACTTTTCAGTTAAGGGTGATTCCTATATAGCTATTGAGTTTGATGAAGCTATTGCCAGTCTTTCGGAACAGGAGTTATAGGTAGAAGTGTTTAATGAAAAACCGAATTATCAAAATTAACGACATATCGGAAATCAATACATCAAAAGCTTCCGTATATGATCTCAACAACAGGTATATCGATCCTCAGGGTAATATGTACGGGCTTAAGTATAACTGGGCTCTTAAAAAAGTTGAGATCGTTAAACTAATGAGAACCCATGCAAAAGATGCCTCTCAATATCATCAAAAAATGATAATGGACAAAATCGACAAGAAAAAAGCCACTCAAAGTGAAGACATGCCGTCTGATGAATACGACCATTATGAAGAGCCGAGAGACGGAATCTTCAATCCGGAAAAACTTATTGAAGATATTATTAATATTACTCAAACTCACAAAGAACGGCTAAAAGGAATTATGATGAATATTAATAATTCCAATGTCTTCCCAAAAGAAAACAAAGCTGACAGCATCCAGCTTGAAGATATTTTCAGAAACATTGAAATTGAAGGTATTCAGAGATTCGACAATCTTGAAAGCTACCAGAGGGAGTTGATAAGCTATCCCCGTTCTATCTCATATTACCATGCTAAAATGGACCCCGAAGGAAGAAACATTATTGAATTACTGTCGGGCCACAAAGAAAAGACTATGCGGTTTATTTATCTCTTTGAAATGTATAAATCAATCAAAGAATTATATCAACATATTTTCAAACTGGTTAGCGAACTGTCCACCTTCGTATCGGACAAACATGTTGACGAAGAAAAATCCCAGTCCTCAGCAGAAAAACAATACTTCCATGATGCCCGGACCTCTATTGATAATACCATCTCTGAGATCAACCAATTGCTTGATGATCTCAGACTACTCCACAACTTTACCAGGGAAGCGGATCAACTTTAGAGTTTAGTTCCCTTAGAACTTTCCCTCTGCCATAAAATAAAACCCGCCTTCTTTGGGATTCTTTGTAATATCCCAGGCATAATATAACAGGATGGTTATTCCACTGATCGTTATGCTGCTTTTTAACCCGGTTCCGGTCTTGAATATCCAGTTATTCTCTTCATTCAAAAAATAACCGCAATTTATTAATGGTCCGATATAAAGCAATCCCTTTGCTGCTTCAATCTCAATATCAAGCCCGGCTGTATTCTTAAACCTTGAAGCTGTATAATCATCAAAAAATCCTAAGAATGTCTCATCGTATACATAACTCCAGTAAAAACGTTCTACTGATGTGGTTGCCCTGCTCTGAATCTTTGGGGTGAACCGGAGCCATAACAGAGGGAAATAAGATGTCTCCGCTTTTAATAGTGCTATACCATAGGGGATTTTATTTAAATTGTCCCACCCGGCAGACAGGGACAGCCTGAGATATGACGCTTCCCTGGGATCAAGGAGCAAGTCTTTATCTGATATTTTTATATCAAACGTCAGCCTGGTATCATAAATTGCATTGTCAAACCCGGGATAATCTTTTGGGAACGATATGATCTCACTTAAAAATAGTCCGTAGTAGATTATTCCCGTATTATGCCGCGCCCCCACGACAGGCGTTACTGATGTTGTTGTATAATTTGTTTCCCGGGATTGCCATATATCCGTAATTCTTCTAAAATTTAATCCGAAAAAAACAGCCTTTGGCAATTCATCTCTGAATATATAATAGTTGATATTGGCCTCGACCCTGCTTAATTCATCATCCCTGATGCTCAGAAGTACGTTTGTATCCAGAGCCGACCGGCGGAACAGATAAAAGTATCCAACCATTGGGGTGATTCCATAGGACATATCCATACTTATTTGCCCATAAAACTCGCCCGGACTTTTCTCTTCCACAAGTACATTGATAATCATATCCCCGGTCTCTGTCTCTTTCAGGTTTATTTTAATCGACTCCAGTTCAAAGCCCTTTTTTGCGAGCTCTATTCGCTTTTCCAGGAGAAACCTGTTAAAGACCTCTCCCTTTTCCGGCAGCAAGACCTTTTCCAGGTCGGTATTTATAGTTGTTTTCTTTTCCGCTCCCCGTACCCGGACTGCAACAACTTTTGTCTCATGGATCGATATCACCAGTATCCCATCGTTCCGGATTATTACCTCATCGACATACGCTGCTGCATACCCTCTTTTGCGGTATCGTTTTGTAATATCGGCTACGATCCGCTTTACCTCTTCTTTACTTAACTGACCGCTCTTATTTTCAATATCCTGCGTATTGATTTTCACGGTTTTCCCTTTCAATTGTATTGATGTGACGATTAGCGGTTTTTCCGTTTCCCGGTTTTCTTCTCTCTCCCGGGCAAAGACACCCCCCGCTGTCAAAAATATTATTATCGATACAAATATTTTAATTACATCTTTATTCATCAAAAGTCCTCCGTTCTACATTTGAGGGGAAATCCATATAAAATATCTTTTTTGCTAATTTTTTATTCAATCGAATATTCCGGTAATAAGTGGTACTTCTTGTTATCCCCCTGTCGGTCCTGGCAGATACATCAATTACTGTTGGCAGATTAATATCATTAATAATTTTATAACCACTGTAGACTTCTTTCATTATTTCCCTGTTATTTTTATCCCGTAAGATCTTTTTTAATACGATATTTTTCTCTTTCTCCACCCAGATTAATATGGTATCTCCTTTTACTTTATCTATGACTACAAATCTCTCTGCTATGACAAAAAAACCGTATACCTGTTTTCCAATAGACCGTACCTCAAACCGCTCTTCCAATCCCTTTTTAAACTCGCTTAAAGGATTTATTTGAACCTTCCTTTCTGCTCCTTCCTTTTTTGCCTGGTAGACCATATTGTCATCCGGATAATACCAGTATAATCCCTTTTCATTCTGTAAGACTATCTGCTTTCCCGGTTCATTATAATCAATCCTGAAACGGCCTTTGCTATCGACTCGATACCGTCCTTTAAAGACCTGTATGGGACTGCCGCTCTCCTGTATTTCCTGGGTAATATCCGCATCTATTGTTTTGACCTTTGAGCTTTCTTTGACAATTCTCTGAAATATATCCTTTACCGGATCACTGTTTCCATAGATCTTTCCCGAATCCACGATATTGCCAATCAGGAAAACTGACGACAATACAAATAAAATTATACATCTGGCAAAAATATTCACTTTCCCCTCACAATTAGTAATAAGTATTCATATAAATTTACAATAACTATGTCTACTATTTTTCCAATCCCCTGTTCAGGGAACGCGGCGCTGCCGCTGCGCTTCTGCACAATTTTATATAAAATTTTTGACAAATAACAGGTACTTGAGATAAAAGGCAGGTTAAACATTTGGAGAGGTAATAGATGAAAATTGACGATTGTAAAAATTGTGAGCATCATATAGAGAAAAGAGCTGATTCTGTTTTATGCAGTATTGACATTGAAATTGTACACCGGGTTGTCAATGACGAGCTGGTTGTGGGTTGTCCAAAAGTCGGTAAAAAGAAAGGTTTATTTAGCAGGAAATGATTATCTGCGCCCGGGCGCTTAAATATCATGACTCCATTATAAATTCATGAGAACAGTTTGGGCAGGTGACCTTTATTCGCCCTTTCCCGGCAGGAAGCCGTAATTTTGTGGAACATTTTTCACAATGAATATTGGTATATTTCAATTCATTCAATAATTCTTCAATTCGGCCCCTGTCGAAACCAACAACCAGTTCTCCATCGATTAGAAATGCCGGAACTCCCTGCACATTTAACTGCGCCAGTTCATTTTGTGCTCCGGGATCACGGCTGATATCTTTTTCTAGAAATGTTAGCCCTTTTGAGGAAAGAAACTCTCTCGCATGATGGCAATGGGGTCAGGTGGGGCTTGTATACATTATTATCTTTTTCAAAACCAAACCTCCGTAATTAAATATGACTATATTATTATTTATTATTCTTTTTCAATCAATTCTTTTTCGGATTTTTTCAATCTTTTATAAACCAGGTCATAAGAATGGTCGATCAACGCGTTTACCTCGTCTTGCGGTATTGATCCGTCTATTTTTACGGTATTCCAGTGCTGTTTGCTCATATGATACCCGGGAGTAATTGCCTCGTATTTATCCCGGAGATCCAGTGCCAGGAATGGGTCGCATTTCAGATTCACCCATAAGGGCGTACTGTTTATATCGGTTAGAGCAAACATTTTAGAACCCACTTTCATTACCAGGGTCTTTTCATCAAAAGGAAAATCTACCCAGGTTCCCTTTTTCTTTAAGCAATAATCTTTAAATGCTTCCAGATCCATTTTTTCCCTCTCAAGAAACTCTTTTTAAACAGGGGGTCTGTTTTGAGACGTTGCAGTGCAACGTCTCTCAGAACCAAACCCTTGGCCGGAGCATCTTCGAAAACAGACCCCGGTATCGGCGCAGTTTCTTCCGGCTTCGCCGGGTCAACTGCTCTCATGCAAGAACCAAAACATTTTACAAATTTGTTGATATATTTTCACAGATCTTCTGGTAATTCCGGTTAATATTCGACAATTGCCGCAGTTTTGTATTTGCGTCGCTGGTCCAGATACTGTCCGGATACTCATCCACTACTTTTAAAAAATAAGAATAGGCTTTTTCGAAATTTTCGATTGCTGCCAGTGCCAGCTTGAGTAGATCATTTTTTCCCAGGAAAATATTCTTTACTCTTTTATATTCTTTTAGAAAAAAACGGCTGTGAAAAACACGCTGTCCCTCTACATAACAGTCGAATCCCAGTTTATAATAGGCATAGGCCGGATCCTTTAATTGACCAACCTGGAAAGAATTTCCTGCCGGACTCTCTTTATAATTTTCCGTTACAGTGGGTTCCTCTTTTTCCGGCCCCCCATTGTCGCCATCCCCTATATGCGACAATATCATCATATAGGCTCTATTTATCTTCATCATTGCATGCTCTTTAACATGCCGTTCCTTTTCCGGAAATAGATCGGGATGATTTTTCTTGGCTAAGGCATAGTACGACCTCTTCACCTCTTCCGGTGAGGCTCCGGGTTCGATTTCCAGCAATTTATAATAA
>JAAENB010000893.1 GCA_024224995.1 bacterium
GGTGACGGTGTGTATCCGGTTCTTGCGCAGCTGTTGTAAGATCTTCATCATGGAAGTGTCTGCTACGGTAAGTTACACGAACATAACCAGAGAATTTCAGGCATGTTTCTGTACCAGGGATGTAGAAGAACCCAGCGCCATATGCATCACAAATGCGAACATATTCTACTGGTTCCGGCTCGACCATTACTGCGTCGGCCGCTTGTGCACCACTAACAGCGATAAGTGCTGCTGCGGAACCAAGAAGTAGGGATTTAATTTTCATTGTAGTGACCTCCAGATCAAACAATATGAGTTTATTTTATTAAAACCGATATTTTTGTATTCAAACATATTCAAATACCGGCTTTTGAACCAACGGTGCGGGCACGACATGTCCCCTTGCCTGATGTTGAACATAACGATGCGGTTTTCCAAAGCAATTAAAAAGTGGAGGTTTTGGGCTCAGTCTGTTCGGTTATCTGACGAGTGTTGCGCAAATGTCACATATTAGACTGCAAAATCACCGATCTGGCCAACTCAATCCACAATTTGTTAAGGATTTGGTAAAATCGCGAGTTTGTTGCCGATGTTTGCAGCAGAGTATAGATTCGTTACTGACTGACTTGACAGACCGGCATCAATATCATGTTAGATGCAGGTAATGTATTAAGGCAAGAGAGCAAAATGAACAGCCGCACTTCCAATCCAGAACTAAATCGGGCACTGGCAATTATTGCCCGTGATCCACGAAATGTAGGCGCAAATATTCAGGCAGGTGTATTGTACTCCCAGGAAAAAATGCTGGAAAAGTCCGCTTTTCATCTGAAAAAAGCACTTGCCGGTGATAAAAAAAATCTACTAATTCTGGAGAAACTGAGTGATGTGCTGATACGTCGTCGCCAAATCTCCCAAGCACGCAGATACGCGCGCAAGATGTTCGAGTTGAAAAGGCGCAATCCAGCCGCAATGCATACGATGGCCAGGGTTTACGAGGCAATGGGTGAATTGGACAAAGCCCTAAGCTGGATCAACAAGGCGCTTGAGATTGACCCCGATAATGAAAAAATTCTGGATGATAAAGCCAATTTTTTCTCACAGGTTGGGGAAATGGATCAATCTCTGGAGGTCCACCGCAGAATACTGGAGATTAATCCGTTATCTGCAGATTCCTGGTGGCCAGTGGCCCAACTGCAAAAATATGATAAAGAAACCGCCAAAACCACTCTTCAGCAAATCGAAATGGCAATCAAGGCCAACAAATCGAAAGACCAATTACGCGGATTGCACTTTGCTGCCGGAAAAATTAGACAGGATATTGGAAATTACTCCGAGGCTTTTGAGAATTTTGAGAAAGCCAATATCCTGCATGATCGCGAAATTACCGCAGACAGAATCATTGCCGCCAATATCAATATTCGAGAGACTTACTCGAAGGAGTTTTTTTCATATGCAAATAATATTGATAACGAAAATCAGCAAAATAGCCCGATATTCATCCTTGGACAGACTCGTTCGGGTACGACGTTGACCGAAAGCCTGTGCGCCTCTCACTCTGGCATATCTGCCGGAGGAGAATTGCAACACTTAGCCGATATCAACAAAGGTTTCGATCTTTATTCGACAGTTGAAAATGGGCATCGCACCCAAATCCATGGCCTGACTTCTAATCAAATAAAGAAAATTGCTAAGGAGTTCATGTCCAAAACCAGGCATTTAACCGCTCCTGGCACTAGAATTACCGATAAAATGCCAAATAATTTTTTTCAAATAGGATTGATCAATCTTATTTTTCCCAACGCCAGGATCATCCATTGCCGCCGACACCCATTAGATAACTGCCTGTCGATATTTTCAAATCCGATGCTTGACGCCCACAAGGAGTATAAGAGCAGGCTTGAGACATTAGGGATCTACTACGAAAACTACGTGCAGATTATGGAATATTGGCGAGAAATATGCCCGATCAAAATTCATGACGTGTTTTATGAGGATCTGGTAACCAATACTGAAGCGGTAGCCCGCCAAATGATCGACTATCTGGATTTGGATTGGGAAGATAATGTCATGAGCAGGTCCGGTTCACAAAAGGCAGTTAAAACTCTTTCCGTTTGGCAGGTACGCCAACCTGTATTTCAATCGTCAAAAGGCAAATGGCTTCATTATGAAAAGCAACTTCAGCCATTGCGTGATATTATTGATCCCCATGTGAAACAATATGAAAAAGAACTGGACGAACTGGATGCAATTCAACGCAAAGCAGACAGGTAAAATGAAATTTTCACGCTCGCATGAAGTAATATTTGGTCTGATAGTTCTCTTTTTGCTGGTAACTACACCTGCAACAGATGAAGCCTTCGCTCAGCAAGTTCCAGATATGGAATTTCAATATAATGTGAAAACCCCGGCTTATAAAAAAGGTACGGGACCCATATTGCTGATTGACAAAGCCCACAGCCCTTATCTGGAGCGCGGATCCTATGAACCATTTGCAAGACTTGTGCGCGATGATGGTTTCCAGACGAACTATCTGGAAACCAAAATTACCGAAAACGTCCTTGCTGAAACACAGATACTGATAGTTGTAAATTCCTATAAGAAATCCTTCGCCGAGTTCCCGCTTCTGCAACCGCCTTCAGCTTATGAATCAAGCGAAATTGTCGCAATCAAAAACTGGGTTACCAAAGGTGGAAGACTGCTGATAATCGCCGATCATGCTCCTTTTGCCGGTGGAACAAGTGCGCTTGCCGAGGCATTTGGCTTCACATATTTTAATGGCTATGTGTTTAAAAAATCTTCTCTGCCCTTCCGGCACGGCAATATTAATTATCAGCTTAAAGGCGGCCTGAACCAGAAACACCCGATTGTCAGCGGCGAATATGTATCAGAGAAAATCGAGCAATTTTTCACATTTACCGGCTCAGCATTTATTCCACCGGCAGAAGCAATGAAATTACTGACCGTGCCAGAAGGCTATGTCGCAATAATGACCCAGTCACTTCGGCGTGAAGCGGAAACCGCACCAAAAATAAATGTCTCGGGACTGTCGGCCGGTTCGACAATGAAATTCGGTGATGGACGTCTCGCAATATTTGCGGAATCGGCCGCATTCAGTGCGCAAACTGTCAATAAAATCAAGACAATAGGTATGAATAATCCCAAAGGAGCAAAAAACCCGTTGTTCGTTCTGGCAACCATGCGGTGGCTGGCTGACGGATTGTGATTTAACATTCGATTCAGGCATTCCCCGGACCGGGTACGAATTTCCGGTCTGTGACCTCTCCCATGCTATCCTGGTGACCGATTGCAGATCATGGGTGACAGGAATTATCGAACAACGGCGTTCTTTCACCGATTGAGGCTTTGGAAACTTGAATATTTTCAAGTTTGAGCAAGGTCAAGTGCTTCCGTGTAAAGAAGGTACGGGCTAGTAAGGCTCAATCTAATACTTTGTTGCATAAACCGGGAAACATCCTTATCAGTTGGAAAAAATATTTTGAGGTTCGTTTCCGTGGGATTAACAATTGAGGAA
>JAAENB010000894.1 GCA_024224995.1 bacterium
AAGAAGTTCCCTTTGACCGCTACAAGGCCATAAAGGATGAGATCATTGATGTGAGCGAACATCGATATGAGAATATCCTGGTTGCCAGGTTTAAGGAATTCAAGACTTCTCTTATAACAGAGGTATTGGAACCCAGGTTTAAGGAAATAAATACAAAGATTGGTGCGCTCGACGCAAAGATCGACACAAAGATTGGTGCGCTCGACGCAAAGATCGACACAAAGATTGGTGCGCTCGATGAAAAAATCGATACAAAAGTAGGTGCGCTCGACGCAAAATTCGACGCGAAATTTGACTCCCTGGAAAAAAGAATGGGCTTTCTTACCTGGTTTCTGCCCCTGGCAATATCATTGCTCATGATTGGAATGAAGCTCATCTGGAAATAGTAATCAACACTGGTATTATCTTTTAATTATTTTTTATTATACAAATTTTATCTCCCCGGGTATCCTGATAAATCGGCTCCCTGCCATTACACAGGATGCCCCGGGCAGGCTGTTATCACCCTTAAATCTTCTTTTTTTTAATTTTTTTCATAAATAAGCAAAAAAAATTTAATCAAAAGGCTTTCCCATTCGTCCTATATATAAGGGGTAAAAGTTTTACTCCCAAAAACTCGTTGACATTGATGAGTTAAATTATTATTTTAAGATTAATGGAGGACGAAATGCCGTCAAAAGCAAAAAAAACATCTAAGACTCCCAGAGCACCCAAAAACAAAGAAGTTCCCTTTGACCGCTACAAGGCCATAAAGGATGAGATCATTGATGTGAGCGAACATCGATATGAGAATATCCTGGTTGCCAGGTTTAAGGAATTCAAGACTTCTCTTATAACAGAGGTATTGGAGCCCAGGTTTAAGGAAATCGATTCAAGGTTTAATTTCCTGGATTCAAAATTCGACACAAAGATTGGTGCGCTTGACACAAAGATTGGTGCGCTCGATGAAAAAATCGATACAAAAGTAGGTGCGCTCGATGAAAAAATCGATACAAAGATTGGTGCGCTCGACGCAAAAATCGACACAAAAGTAGGTGCGCTCGATACAAAAATTGGTGCGCTCGACTCAAAGTTCGATGCGAAATTTGGTTCCCTGGAAAAAAGAATGGGCTTTCTTACATGGTTCCTGCCCCTGATTATTTCTATGGCCATGACCCTGGTTATGAGTTTCTTTATGATCGCTATGAAAATCATCGGAAAATAGTCTTCAATATCGGTATTATATTTATTTATATATTTTTATACAAAATTAACCATCCCGGGTTTCCTGCTTAACCGCCTCCCTGCCGTTACACAGGACGCCCCGGGCAGGTTCCTATCACCCTTTATTCTTCTCTTCTCCCATGCTCTCATACTTTAGTTTGATATAATTCCGCCTTTTTCCGGACTTACTTTATACAGGTTTATTTTCCCGGCCCGTGCCCCTTTGGCCGGGGAAGTTTTCCTTATTTTGGCCGAATTTGCTCTTGTTTATGCTTTTTCCGTTCAATTATCCTTATTTAAATAAATCCGGAGTTATTACTATGATTGTTTTTGCTAGATATCTTTTGAAAAATATCTTTTCACGCTTCCTTCCCCTGGGCCTTGCCGCGCTCATAGTTCTTGTCTCTTCCTGCGAAGAAGGGCTCTATCAATCTGTTCCTCCTGTTTCCGGGGAGTTCTCTATTAACAGTGGTGAGCCCTCTACGTTCTCAAGGTCTGTCTCCCTTTCGGTTCTTGTTGATAATGTTGACGATATGCGCTTTAGTAATGACCTGGAGCTCTGGTCGGAATGGGAGCGGTTTGCTTCCGCTAAGAGCTGGCTGCTCGGGGAAGGGGCTGGGGAGAAGATTGTTTATGGGGAGTTTCGGAGGAATGGGTCGCTGGCTGTTGTTGCGAAAACGGCCCGGGTTACTCTTGCCAATATTGCTGACTGTGAGTTTTTAATTGAAAATGGTTTGTCCTCTGTCTTTTCAAATTCAGTTACTCTTAATATGAATTCCGCCGGGATGTCGCAAATGCGTTTCAGTAACGATAACAGTTCCTGGTCCTGGGCGTTGAGTACCGTACCGGGTAATTAGACCGTTTATGCTGAATTTCGTGATTCAAACGGGAATACGACTTCTCTCAACGACTCTATTAGTATTGTTGATCTGGCTGCATGCAGCTTTTCAATAAATAGCGGGATTGATAATAGTTTTTCAAGTTCCGTGATCCTGTTGGTAATGTTGTTGATGAGAGTGATACTATTTCCGTTATCGATACCAGCAGTTATTATCTTTCTATTAATAATAGTGAGTCTGCAGCTTTTGGTCCCGGTTCCGATTTGAGTATTCACGCTCCTGTGGCTCATGAAATGTGCTTTAGCAATGACGGCAGTTCCTGGTCCGATTGGGAAGGGTATTCTACTTCCAAAAGCTGGACTTTGAGTGCCGGTACCGGGACAAAAACCGTGTCTGTTAAAATCAGGGATAGTGATGGTA
>JAAENB010000895.1 GCA_024224995.1 bacterium
CCCGGAAAAAGGACGGATAAGGGGAATCCATTGGGAAATAAACTCTTCGCCCCATTGAGGGAAGCGGACTTTGATGCGGCCCAGTTTATCCGGGTCCTGGTTGTCTTCCACATAGGCAACATGGAACCTGGTGCGGGTTTTTCCGTCGATACGGGGTATGCCCGAGGTGCTTTTACCGGTTTTGAGCTCGTAAAAAAGACGGTCCGTGGAATTCCCGGGTTTGTAATACTTGGACATAATACGGCGAAGTTCTTTATAATCAAACATGATAGCATCCCTGGTCAAAGCGATTAAAGTGTATATTACAGGCTGTTAGTCTTTACAGATTTGAGGCTTATTCTAAATATATTAAGGCAGGCCAGCCTTCACCCTGGAAAATGAACACAGGCCTATAGATTATAAAATATAAAAAAAACAGCTAAAAATCAAGTCCTGAAGCGCAAAAAAAGGAAAAAACGCTGTAAATTAAAAAATAATTGCAAAAAGCAGGACTCTTCATTATAGTATAGCGATGATAAAGCCCGTAAGAGCGATAAAAGCCCTGTTCGACAAAATCTCCGGAAAAGCAGCAGGTTTAATAGATAAGGCCATGATGACAGAGCATACCTTTATGGTAATCGCGGCCATCATCATCGGAGCCCTGGCAGGAAGCGGAACCATACTAATACGGTTTATGATCAAGGAGATATCGAGCTTTACTTTTGGCGGAGGAGAGAACCTGCTGGCAAGTATCCGGAACACGCCCTGGTATATAAAGCTCATAGCTCCGGCAATAGGCGGGCTTATTGTGGGCCCCATAATCTATTTCTTTGCCAGGGAGGCCAAACGCTCGGGAGTGCCCGAGGTAATGCAGTCCGTAATGCTCAGGGGCGGGTTTATTCGTCCCCGGGTGGCAATAATAAAGGCAATAACCGCCTCCATAACCATAGGAACGGGCGGGTCAGTGGGACGGGAGGGTCCCATTGTTCAGATCGGGTCAAGCATTGGCTCAGCAGTGGGGCAGTTTTTTCGAGTGTCGAACCAGCGGATGAAAACCTTTGTAGGGTGCGGCGCGGCAGCAGGAATAGCGGCAGCATTTAACGCGCCCATCGCGGGGACACTCTTTGCCGTAGAGATAATTTTACAGGATTTCGCCTTTGCCCAGTTTTCACCCATTGTTATATCTTCGGTAATGGCAACAGCCATATCCCACTACTACAAGGGAAATTTCGCCGCGTTTCCGGAAAAGCTGCACTATAGTCTCACCAGTCCAATAGAACTGCTCTTTTATTTTGTTCTGGCAGGGATTCTCGCGCTCATTGCGGTGCTTTTTATAAAAACAATTTATTTATCCGAAGACCTGTTCGACAAAAAACTGCCTATCCCGGAGTATATCAAACCGGCAATAGGCGGCCTTATGATAGGAGCCATCGCGCTGCAGTATCCTCAAATAATGGGGGTAGGGTATGAGTCTATAAACGCGGCACTGCAGGGGTTTGAAGGAGAGACCTTTGTTCATCTCGCAATAGTGCTGGTACTGGTGAAAATCGTATCAACCTCAATTACTCTTGGATCGGGGGGATCGGGAGGGATTTTTGCGCCTTCACTATTCCTTGGAGCCATGACCGGAGTCTATTTCGGCAAGCTGGTAAATGCCCTGTTCCCGTCCCGGCTGGTCTCAGCTCCCGAGGCCTATGCCCTGGTTGCAATGGGCGGGCTGGTGTCGGCAGTAACGCATGCTCCAATAACGGCAATTATTATGGTATTTGAGCTAACCCGGAGTTTTGAGATTATACTGCCGCTTATGATAACCTGTATTATGAGCACAATATTATCGACCAAAATGACCAGGGAATCGGTATATACGCTGAAGCTGGTGCGGCGGAATATTCACCTCAAGTACGGCTCGGAGATTGATATAATGAAATCGATCTTTGTAAAGGATGTTTATACCAGGGAAGTAGAGGTCATTGCGGGAACATCAAAGTTTGATGAAGTGGTAAACAGGGTCATCACCGGAAAGGAGTCCTATTTTCCCGTAATCAGCAATGAACGGCTCCAGGGGATGATATCCCTCCATGATATTAAGGAGCACTTATATGAAAAGGATGTATTACAGAACCTGCTTATCGCCACGGATCTGGCAAATACGGATATAGAGACAGCAACTCCCGAGGATGACTGCCAGGGGGTACTGGAGAAACTGAAGCAGGGAGAGCTCCTGGGAATACCGGTAGTGGACCCGGCAAAACCGTCCAGCTTACTGGGCATGATCTGGCGCAGGGATATATTCAACGCCTATAACCGTGAGGTTCAGCGCCGGGATGTAACCTCATCTTTTGCCAGCAAGATCACGGCAAAGAATGTAGACAGTACCGTCCACTTTATGGAAGGGTATTCCTTAACGGAGATCCCAATTCCTCAGAGTTTCATTGGCAAGTCTATTAAGGAACTGAATATACGGGCGAAATACGGGGTTGATATCATCTTGATACGGAAAAACACCAATGAGGGGTCTAAAATAAAGGCAATCCCCAATCCCGATTACCAGTTCTCGTTTAATGACTCCATTATGGTTGCCGGAGAGATCGGCAAGATAAACATGCTTAAGAGTCTTTGACCCCTACACAAAAACGCCCTGGGGCCAAAATTCCCGGAAACCGGCTCTATTTAAAAAGAGTTTCTTGAGAGCACCTGACCCCGGCCCTTCGGCTCCGCTCAGGGACCGGATGGCCGGGAAAAATACGAAAGAAACTATGTCGACACCGGGGTCTGTTTTTTGCGAAGCGAAGATGCTCCGGGAAAGGTTTGGTTCTGA
>JAAENB010000896.1 GCA_024224995.1 bacterium
AAGAAACTGTTTTTATACCGGGGTCAATTTCTGTCGGCCCCCCAACCCCCAGAGGGGGCGCAAGAGTTTTTGGAAAGGCCCTGTACCTTTGTGGGTTTTGAAACCTTTTTCCATCATCTTCTTCCCCCTCGGGGGGATAGGGGGCAAGCAAAAAGAGTTTCTTGAGAGAGAGCAGCAAAAAAATATTCTTGATTACAAAACAAAATGTATTATTGATAAAGGAAAAGGACTGGATCTGTTTTCTATTCTTGAGGATTATATAGTAGAAAGTGATGAAGAAGAGAGAATAAGAGAGTGAAGAAAAGAGTGAGCCGGGCAGCGGCTGTAGTGCAGCCGCTGCCTGCGTCACGAAGATTTATCGCTATGAACTCCATAACACTTTAGCTACTATTTTGTCAAGCATCCAGGGACTGGATATGTAGCTGTCATGAACTGCGGCGTCATTAGTTACCTTATAGAAATATTTGTCTTTTTTGTGCCCACAATGATGGCTGTACTTGCTTCCGGTAAGGTGCCGGTAAAGAGCAATGTGCTCATCGGGGTGAATAAAGAGCAGCTGGTCTTCACTAAATGATACAAGGTGAAGCCTGGTTCCTCTTTTCTTGTGGAAAATCCCTTTTGAAATTGAAGGACGGTCATAACCGGAACCGGGAGTACCAACCATCTGCAATGTAGCAGTAAGAGATTCATTGGCACTATAACCAAGGTCTTCAATCTCTGTCGCTGAAGGAGCTCCGGGAGCAACGTCACCGTTAGAGTTGGTGAAAAAGAATGCCGGCCATACTGCCGCGGGAAGCGCTATATGATAACCGAGTTCCGTGGAAGTTGTAACATAAGGAGAAATAAGCGCTGCTGCGTTTCCGCTGTCTGCTAATTCCCAATCAATTTCCTTTGGTAGAACCGGAGCCAGCATAAGAACGCTTTTAATTCCAAATCTCCATCGTAAGTTTGTTCCCTGGTTAATCAGTTCCTGCTGAACCATCTGAAGAACGATTGCACCCATACTGTGAGCGGTAATAATGTCAACTTTAATGCCGTAGTAGCATCGAAGCTTTTGAAGTGTTTTAATTACAACCTGTGAATAATCATCGAGAGAAAGATCGCCAAAAAGAACACCGGTAGAGCCATAAGGAAGACCGCTTTCGCCGCGTCCCGGCATATCGATGAGTATAATTCTGGAAACCGACTTTTTCATGGAGCCGTTAAGAATTCTTTCGGCCATGGGTTTGTAGGTTTCTGCCGTATGAGACATTCCATGAATCATGAAAAGAGTTGAACCCTTCCGGTTATGACGATTGTGACGGTTATGACGGTGATGTCCATGACGACCGTGATGACTGGTTTTTTTCATAATTTGAACGCCTGTTTCAATGGTAACTCCCGGGCTAACGGTAATATCAAAATATAATTTCTCAGTGCTAATGCCTGCTTGTGCCTGAACTGCAAAGACCAATGTCATGATAAAAAGAATAATTTGTACTGGAATGTAATTTCGTAATTTCATAGTATTGTAGGCTCCTTGTTATTTTGTAATGAATTGCAATACTGTCCTCTGTTTTCAGTGGTAACAATATTGTCGTTGGTGACTTCGCTTGCCTCCTTTTCACGTAACAAGTATTCTTTTAAATCTTGCCGGAATACCGGCAGTTTGCTAATTGGATCATGTTGCTCAAAGGTCTAATGCGTAGACCAGGCACATTCGCGAAAAAATTTTGATATTTGTTCGCCCTTCCGGATCTCTCCGAAACCTTCTTCTTGTTTTTATCTCTTTTTTATTAAAAACTCTTCCTGTCGAAAGAGTGACTCCTCTTCAAAGATACACCTGTCCCCTTGCTGAAGCTCTATAATACTGCTTCCGCATTTTTCAGGACTGTTCTAAATGTAGTGGTGTGTACGAAATGAACTGTGGACTACTTCAGTAGAAAAATTTGAGTGAGTGAAGTTGCTTTTTTATCATAGATAAACCCCTCTATTTATATGATACTATAAGAAACATTTCATCTGATGTTTCTCTTCGTAACATTTATAATATAGTAATTTTGAACGGGTTTAGCAAGTACCGGAATGGAAAAAAATCCAGACAGATCTGTCTTAAACACTTTATGTGAAAATGTCGAAAAAATGCTTGACAATATTTAACCTTGAAAATTTATTTGTTTGTTCATCCCGGAACTCCCGGGAGCGAATATAAACTTTCACGGAGGCTTCTATGAATCTAAAATTTATTGTATCAAGAACATGTCTTACGGTCTTTATTTTTTGTACAGCGGTACTATCATTTGTATCGTGTGATAATACCCTGGACAATATTAACGCTAAGATAGCGGTAGTTTCGGATCTGCATTATTATTCACCGGACCTGAGAACTGAAGGGGCGGCTTTTCAGGCATACAGCGCTTCAAACTATAAACTGATCGCTCAAAGTGACGCGATTAATAGTGAAATAATCGATAATCTTAAAGAAGATAGCACTGAAATAGTAATAATGCCCGGTGATCTTACCAAAGACGGTGAAAAGATAAGCCATATTCAACTGGCGGAAAAACTCCGTGAATTGGAAGACGCGGGAAAAAAAGTATATGTAATAAACGGAAATCACGATATTAATAATCCAAACGCAGTTGAATATTACGATAATGCCGCGTTTTCTGTTGAAAACATAACTCCTGCCGATTTTGAAGATATTTACGGCGAATTCGGGTTTGATGAAGCATTAGACAGAGACCCCCACTCTTTAAGCTATGTTGTTGAACCCATTCCGGGCCTCCGCCTCCTTGCTATAGATTCCTGTATTTATGAGTCGAATGCCGGTCTTCCTCACTCTGTTACAGGCGGTAAAATTTCGGCAGAAACACTGGCGTGGATCCAGGAAAAGATGGATGAAGCAGATAATGAGGGAAAAGTAATCTCCGCTTTTATGCATCATGGCCTCATTCCGCATTTTTCCGTCCAAACCAAGATGTTCCCCGATTTTGTTGTTGAAGATTGGGAAAATGTGGCTCAAGTTCTGGTTGATGGCGGAATTAAGACCGTTTTTACCGGCCATTATCATGCTATGGATGTTTCTACAAAGCTTTTTGGTACAAAAATCCTTTACGATATTGAAACTCCTTCAACCATCAGCTATCCCTGTTCATATCGAAAAGTAAAGGTTGTAAAAGGAAGAAAACTCATTCTTTCTACTGAAAAGGTTGAAGAAATAGACTATGATCTGGGCGGTGCCGATTTCCAGGAATACGCCGAGGATTTTGCCTATAACGGGATCAAGAACTATTCTCCCTATATGATCGCGGGCTTGCTCATGAAGCAGGGACTTCCTCAAGCGGAAGCTGTTGCCCGGGGAATAGAAGTTGCCGGTACTGAACTGGCTTTTGATACCACTGTTGGCGATATGATGGCTCGTGGTCTTATGGCTCACCTTTATGGCGGTGAATTCGCCAGTCCCGAGAATACGATCATTCTTGTGCAAATGCTCGCGTCCGATGATGAGCTTGTTAAACTTCTGGGCGGAGCTCTTTTCTCTCTCTGGCTGGATACTTCTCCTATTGATAAAAATACTACAATTTATTTGTAAAATTTTAGAGTATGGAAAGCATAAAAAAACACCCACAGCCGTGGGTGTTTTTTTAGCAAGTATTTGTTTAGCTGATTATTCAGCGTCTGCTTCTGCTGGTTTGGCAGTAGCTTCCCAGACCTTGCAGCTCTGCTCAAGAAGCGGAGTAGCAGTTCCAATTAACAGCTTGTCCTGGTATACAGCCATGCTTCTAATTCCGTAGTGTCCGGGGTGTCCAAAACCGTTTTTGGTTTCAACAGTCCACTCATCAACTCCGGGATTTTTTGCTGAATACAGGTGGAATCCGCCATTGTCTTTGAATGTTCCTACATACAGTCTGTCATTATATTCTTTCATGTACCATACATAAGCGTTTCCAAAATGTCCGTTTCCTTTTTCCATTACCGCGTCGAACTGAGCGCCGTCTTCATCGCTATTTGCGTAAAGATATGAACCGGTTAGAAAGTTCATTGTTCCAACGTAAAGCTTGTTATCGTAAGCGTACAGTTTCATGGCAGCGGTATTGGTTTTATAACCGTTTCCGTCATCAAAAAGCATTTCGTAGTTTACGCCGTCGTTTGTTCTCCACAGTTCCATTCCGGTTGGATTTAATGTTCCGGTATAGAAGTATCCGTTATATTCTACGAAATCGGAAAACCAGTAGTTGCTCGCGTCGTCAATTCCACCGGATATTACCTGCTCCCAGGCGCTTGCTGCTGCGAAATCACCATTGTCGGTTATTTTCCTTCTCCAGATTTGAGCTCCTTCTTCCCGGTTCTCAACTCCCGCGTAAATGTATCCTTTGTATGCCATAAGGCCGCGACCGGAAGTATTGTTGATGTCGCCAAAACCATATTCACTTACTGCTTCCCAGCTTTCTCCGTCTACAGTTCTCCATACCTGGAAACCGTCAACGTGATTTACGGTTACCGCGTAGAGAAAATCACCAATAGCTTTCATTTTTCGAATACCAAAGTTTGATGTATTACCGTTTCCCTCAGTGAGAACATTTTCCCATACCCATTCGCCATTGTCCGCGATAGTTCCACGCTGAATGTCAACTCCTGCTGATTTGAATGGCTGACCCCAGAAGAAAAGCAGCATGCCGGCAGGCAGCGCGTTTTCCGCGTTAAGTGTAGCTACATAAACCGATCCTTTGAATGTTTCCATTGCCCATGCGTACTGGTTGGAAGTCTTACCAAAACCATCTTCATTAACCTGCTGCAGAGACAGTGTTTCTGTTTCCGTTACTTCATCACACCCTGTCATGAATCCCATTGCCATTGCTGTTATGAGCAGCATTGTTGCGATACGTTTAATTTTCATATATTTCCCCTTTCTTTTATTATAGTAAATTTTTTGTAGCCAAGACTGTAGTCGATTGTCTACAAAATCTGTAGTCATTTGGCTACACTCTGTTTTTTTGTCAATCTATTTGTGAAAAAAAGTTCGTTTAGGCGTGTTTTTTCACTTTTTTTGTTATTTTTTCATGGTTTTTGAACTTTTTTTAAAAAAATGAATTTTTTTTTAATGAAACGGCCTTCCCGTTCGTCCTATTAATAGGGGGGTAAAGAAAAGGTGATCGGTGGCCCTATGGGCCTGGTTATCGGTAATCGGGAAGAAAAAGCTTCGAGCCCAAAAAAAGGAGAAAATATGAATATCAATACTACTATCAATATTCGCGGTGATTTGCTGGAAGAGCTGAATGATGCCGCTGCGCAGGTGGGGATATCCCGTAACAGGGTTATTATCCTGCTTATGGGAAGGGTTGTGGATGAGAAAAAACTGCCTGTGGACTTGATTCACAGGATTCATTACCAGATGAGAGATGATGAGGCCAATTGGCAGGGGATACACGTGTGGCTTCCGCCGCGTGTTTATGAACTGTGGCAGGATATGCGGAAGTTTCATAAAATGTCCGTTTCCGCCATAATCGCTCATGCCATCCGGGAACACCTTGAGATTCTACTCCAGGAGTTTACCGATACCCCGGAAACCGTTAAAAGGGATAAGAATCCTTTCCAATATATCTTCGCGGCAAGGGACTCCGGCGGAATACAGAAATTTGTCATATGGTGGGGGTTCCCGGGCGAGGAAGAGCTCGGCAGATACTTAGAATAAGCAAACCCATAAAAAAAACGGCCAATTCAGAAAAAAACTCTATCCCAAAAAGTCAGACAGGGGGATACGTATGCCCGGAGGGAAGAAGGTGGTCGGAGGCCCTGGGGGTGCGACCCGGGTAAGATCCCCCGGAAAAGGCTCTGTCAAAAATTAAGTTCCTTGAGAGCAACTGATCCTGCGAAGCAGGGAAAAAATAGATCAGAAACTAAATAGCATTGCGAGCTGCATCTGGCCTTGAAGTAGTATGGGCTCTTTGGGTTGTGAGGACTGTTTGAGCAGAGCGAGTTCCGCAGCAATCCAAAGAGCCCATACTACTTCAAGGCCCACGCACAAGCAAAATTTAGTTTCTTGAGAGCAGCTGACCCGGCGGGGATAAAATATAAAAGAAACTCGTTATAGAGAGGATAAGGGAATAAAAAAATGACTGGTTACACGAAGCACCGTCAACTGAAATCCGGTTCCTTGAGAACGGCTCTTCGCGCAAGGGATACGCAGGGTTTAGTCCGGAGGTCTTCCGCAGGACCGAAGCGAAGCGGAGCCCGGAGCAGCCCGGCCCAACGGGTGCGCCCAAATTTAATTTCTTAAAAAGAGAAGGTGATCGGTAACCCCGAACCCCGGAACCTGATCCCTCATCAGTTAAAACGCCGACTTTTATTGGAGTCGCGCTTTAAAGAATCTATCGTATACACATTCTCGGGATCGAACCCGTAATAGTTTTTATCGAGCATAAGGTCAATTTTCAGGTCTTTATCTTCCCAGAGTTTGTTGACCCATTTCTGGAAATTTTTCCGGTAAACGGGGTCATTGACGTAATCGCCAATAAGGTCTTTGGTCACGGGAAGTTCTTCAATATCGACCCGGATATCCAGCACTTTGCCGCAGAGGAAGTCCCAGAAGGAGTATGGGCCCCCGGGATAGGCAATGGTGATATTAAGAATACTGGAAAGCTGCTCACCCATAGTGGAGAACACAAAGCTAATGCCGCCCGATTTGGGTTTAAGCAGGTTCCGGTATGGAGATTCCTGTTTATCATGAACTTCTTTCGTAAAGCGTTTCCCTTCAACAAAATTCATCACAGATACCGGGATATCCTTGAATTTGGCACAGGATTTTTTGGTGATTTCAACATCTTTCCCTTTCAGGTGCGGATTTTTCGCCAGGAAAGCAGGGGAATAACGTTTCATAAAGGGGTAGTCAAAAGCCCACCAGGAAAGGCCGAGAATGGGAACCCAGACGAGTTCTTTTTTAAGAAAGAACTTAAGAAAGGGAATTTTCTTGTTAAATATTTTTTGAAGAACAACGATATCGGTCCAGGACTGGTGGTTGGAAACAACGAGATACCACTTGTCATTAGTAAGGCCCTCAAGCCCCGTAACCTGCCAGTCAATTTTTCTGGAAACAGCCAGGGTAATACCATTAAAGACAATCCACGAATGGCCAATACCCATGAGGAAAAAGTTGAATATTTTAGTGGCGAATTTAAACCGGATAGCAGCCTTTAAAATAGAAAAAGGGATAAGAAATATCGCCCAGAACAGGGTGTTGAGAATAAGCATCATTGTGGCAAAGATGCCAATGAAAGTTTGTATATATTTTTTAAACATAGGTTTTGCCTCTTTATATTGTATAATATGTTGTATTATTACATTATTAAACTTTAGTAAAGTGTTTTTTTATGCAGAATACGCATGTTTTAGTGCACATTCCGTACTGTTTTGTGCTCGTTATAGTATAAGACAGCCCGGGGAGGGGGAAGGTTGCAACTTTTTAGTTTTTTTTTGACTTGCCTGGTAATACTTCTGTGTGGTATTATTATATTGAGGTTAATATGAAAAAAACGGTTTCCCTGTGTATGATTATCAGCATATTTTTATTCATATCATGCGGAAGAAAACAGCTGCATTATAATGAGCTGGCAGAAAAAGAGCTCGCGGTGCTGGGGCCTGCGGAAATTGAAACAGCATATGCAAGGCTTACGGCTCCCCTGTCCTATTATTTGCTAAAGCAAAAAAAACAAAAAAAACCGGCAGTGCTTGCGCTTAAAATAGAAAAGGTTCGTGTTTCAATGGGGATCGATCCGTCTATCTTCTACCGGGTACTGATGACAGATCTTTATAAGAAGAAGATAAGATTTTGCACTAGTAGATACATGGAAAAAGGGCTATATTATGACGCAGCAGATAGTACTCTTGAACCGGACTATGATTTATTGGTCGGACTGGTGAGGCCGGAGAAAACGGATGCCGGAAAAGGGCTGATGTATATAACCCTGAAATTATATGATTCAAAAAAACAGCAAAAAATCTGGGAGGATAAGCAAAAGATCCGCGTACTGCCGGGTACCAGGCAGATGACCGCTTCTTTGTATGAGAAAATTGTTGATCGATATGAAGAGATGGAACCCCCGGTTTTGATGAGACTGGAAAGCTTTCTTGAGGAGGCATCGGATTCGTTGTATGAAAGTATCAAACAAAAAAAGCCGGTATCAATACTCACCGGCAAGATCAGGAATCGCACAGCAGATCATATAGATACCACTATGTATCTGGATGTGATCAATCAACAGCTTCTTGGAAAAAAGATCCAAATCTATGATTTTCGGGATATAAGAAAAAGCGGGAAGCCGGAACATCCTCCTTATCTACTCCGGGGAACTATTTATAATATTAATTACGCCTTTAAGAATAAAACAGTAAGATGTTTTTTGATAACCTTGCGCCTGGATCATATTTCAACAGAGGAACTGGTGTGGGTAAAACAAAAAAGTTTTATTACAATAGAAAAAAGGCTCGTAATAAAATTTTGAGGAATTATGAAGATACGTATTGAATACAACTCGAATGATGAACAATACACGGCAGAAGCCGCAGTAGAGACGCGGGACTATGTCCTGGTTATTAAAGAGCAGCTGGCAAAACAGGAAGGCAGTAAAATAGCCGGACTCATAGAGGAGTTTAATGGTCCATATGACCCGTCCGTGCGATTGATCTATAAAGGAATTGAGCTCAATAATATGTTTCATATTGAAAAGTATCTTATTAAAGAGGGAGATACTATTGAGCTGCTTTTGGGTGATGAACCGGCAAGCAAAGAAGTGCCTGAAGTGGAAAAACTTGTATGCTCGCAATGCGGCAAAACCGGTAAAGATCCGGCAGAATTGCGCTATCATCCCGGCCGACTATCGCCCCAGGCGTGGGTATACGGATTGACGACTCATTGGGAGTGGAGCTGCTGCCGTAAGGTTGTATCGACTCCGGCGGAATGCTATCACCCTGAAGGATGCAAAACCGGCATTTGTCCCCAGTGCCGGAAAGACTGCGGCTGTTACCAGGCCAGGGAGATCCGCAGAGAGGAAGAGGAAAAGGCCTTTGACTGATTCCACTGCGGCAGAAAAATTGGAGTGTTCTCAGAGCTCTTTAAAAGAGCTCTGAGAACACTCCAAAAAGGGCGCCAGGTCAAAGAGGGGGCTTTTAAAAACAAGCTCCTTGCCGCAAAAGAACTCTTCGAAAAAAAGAATCAATAGCAAAAAGAAGAGAAGAACCAGGCAAATACCTGAACATTCGGCAGGCGCGAACACACCAAACCCGGGCGGGACAGAGTCACGCTTTTAAAAAGGTACTGTAGCGGTAAAAACGGCAGGAATCCCGGGGACTTTATGAAGGAAACTTTTCCAGGTCGAGGTACAATTTCTCTTTGGAAAGGGATTGCAAACGCAGGGATCTTTCCATCCGTTCTTCAGGGGTTTTTCCCAATTCAATGAAAAACGGGTGAAGGGTAATCTCAACAGGTGACTCGTAATCTTTATTGAGATAGGCGTTAATGCTGTTGAATTCATAA
>JAAENB010000897.1 GCA_024224995.1 bacterium
AAAATTACGGGGGATTTTCCCATTTTAACCCGGAATCCACTGGATTCCGGGTTAAAATCAAAAAATCCTTAAGCGATTTTTTGATTTTCCCCGGAATGACGCACTCTGAGAACTGGGATAATGCGTTTTTTCCGAGTCCCTAACTTAATGGCAATGACGCAGAGTGTGGGAACGAGGTTCTGCTGTAAAAGTTTTCGATCTACTGACTTTTACTTTATAAGCGATTAACAATGGAAAATAAACAACTGCTTAAACTTATTGAACGAACTGCAAAAGAAAAAACAACAGAGCTTGACCTCAGCAATAACCAACTGTCGTCCCTGCCCCCGGAAATCGGCAAACTGACCAGCCTGACACAGCTTGACCTTAGAAAAAATCCACTTCCAATCCCTCTCGAAATTTTAAACAAAACTAATGAGCCTGCAACTATTATCCCTACAACGACACTTAGCAGATAACTATTTGAAATCATAGGATTTGAACAAAACAACCTGTATTTACAACCTCCTGAAATCATTAGTTTTACCCTGTAAGTGTCGTTGTAGGGTTATCAATTATTATCTTCGCCTT
>JAAENB010000898.1 GCA_024224995.1 bacterium
GTACCGTATTTTTCAAAGACCCCGCTTACCATCCGAAAAAAAGGTTCAAAAATAATATTCTCATACTCCGGCGGTATTCCGATTACTCCCTTTTCCGTGGGAGTAGGATCACTTATTACCGATATCGTCATATTCTTATCATCACAATTAAGTAAAACCAATACAGGACTATCTTTTTTTGAAAATTTAAAGGCGTTAATCAGCAATTCCGTAATGCCTATGCGGATATATTTTTTGTCGATTAATACCGACTGTTCCTTAAACGAACTCTTATCCTCACTCAACAATACCCGTTGATTCTCAAAATCGGCATATTTTTGATTATCATTAATAATTTCCCGGAGAAATAAATGAACATCGGTAATAGAAGTTCTTTGGGTATCAAACTCGTTATTTAAAATATTGTGTATTTCGGAAAAAGTATCAATTGTATCCTGGGCCAGGTTCGCGCTGTCTTTCATAAGATCGAATAATTCAGCGTCTATAACGTACCGGTTATCCTCAGGAACTGCCGAAGAAAAAATCAGCTGGAGCAGAGTAAGCAAGGCTCCCATGCCGGCACCCTGCGTAAACCCGGTATGAAGGTTTTTAAACAATTCCCGGTCGAGGCGGTTATAATCCCGTTTTGTAAATTGTTCATTCCATTTTAACCAGTCCAGCTGCGATTCAAGTTTTACAATTCGCTCTTTTCTGAGTATATCATTCGCTCTTCGCAGGCCGGCAGTTTCAAAGGCTCTTTCAAGTTTCATGGAAATATCACCGGCATTAAGCGGTTTGATTATATAATCATAAGCCCCCCGCTTCATGGTTTCAATAACATTGGGTAATTCATCATGTACTGTCTGAACAATTACCAGCGGCGGCGGGGTTATCTCATTAAGATGACTGAGCAATTCATTCCCATCCATTTGCGGCATATCAATGTCTGTAATAACAACCAGGAAGGGATTCTTATTAAACAGTTCCAGAGCATCCTTGCCGTTTGAGGCGGAAACCACTTCATACCCCATTGAGGTAAGCATCTCTTTTAAAATTTGTCTTGTTAAGTCTTCGTCTTCGGCTATGAGAACTCTTTTGTCGGGCATAGACTACCTCACTTAAAGATCGATTTCTTTTGGTGCCTCACGGATAATCCCTTCAACGGTTTCCAGGTCCGGCTGCGGTACATATACACTGGTCATTGTTTCTTTAAATTCAAGCTCAAAGGTCTCTCCCTTTTTGTGAGCAACAAACTCTCCGGTACAGGCAGGACACATAAGATTATCCCCCTCTTTTGCCTTTTGGGAATGAGTAATAATGGGGCCGCACCCGGGACACATAAGCATCATTGATTCATCGGAGCTATGGCCTAAGACATGTGAAAGGCTGCCGCTCCTTCCCAGTTCAATGAAGCTCCTGCCGGTCTCATTATCGAACTGATTTCCCAATTCTTCTTCTATTATGGAATATGCTTTTTCCGGCGGCATGCCTCTTCTGTAAGGACGGGTACTGGTCATGGCATCAAACGCGTCGGCGATGCTTATTATTTTTCCAATAACAGAAAGATTCGATTTCTCTGTTTTATGGGGATAGCCCTTACCGTCGATTCGTTCATGATGTTCTGTTATGGCTGCTTTTACCAGGGGTGAAAGGGGGTGTGAAATAATTACATTCTCGCCAATTACCGGGTGCTCTTTCATTATTATATATTCGGTATCGTTGAGCTTATCTTTTTTATTTAAAATTGAATCGGGAATTCCAACTTTGCCCAGGTCATGGACCAGGCCGCCAAGTTTGGCCACAAAAATCTCGCCCGGACCAAGACCCAGTTTGTGCGCCAGGACTCGCGCGTACTGGCTCACGCGCCAGGTGTGTCCGCCAGTGTAGGCGTCCCGCGCTTCAATTACCGTTGCCAGGACCAACAATGAATTTAGTAAGGGCTCATCTATTTGCAGTTTCATCACAACACCTCGCATATGAGTACAGAATTTACGCGCAACTACAACTATGATATTCTATACACTATTATACGATAGCTTTCAAGGACAAAATTTTTATACTATAAAAAAGGTCGCAGTTCAAAAGGCCGGATCTTTTTTACACGACAGCTTTGTACATGCCTGAGTGTTTTATTTCGGAAAGAGCAAAAAGATCATTTGCGGCTGTTACAATTTTATCACTGATTCCAGGCGGAAAGTAGACCTGCCCACATTTATCACACACAAGAGCCGGAATCCCTTCAATCTTAACCTCAAGTCCCCCACGCTCAAAAGTTTGAGAAACTTCGCTACTTTTGAGTTTTCCTGTTTTACATGATTTACAAATAGTTCCTTCTTTTATTTTCATTTTTTTTTGCCTCTCTGATGGGGTGTGTCCCAAAACGGACGTCGAGGAATATAAACAGTTACAATATCAACTCAAGCAACTTCCCATTTTCAATAGCTTGAAGAATGTCACTTTTTACAAGAATTCGAGGTTTTTTTCTTAACCGATTACCTTACTTTCACCTGTTCAGCTCCGCTAAATATTGAAAATGAACTGCTCTTAACCTTTCCGATTAGAATAATACCATGCCGCCGGGCAAGCTCCGCAGATAAGGTTGTGGGAGCCGCTTTTGATACAATTACCGGCGCTGAAGCGAATAATGCTTTATACATAATTTCGCTGGAGAGCCTTCCGGTTGAAAAGATCATTGTTTCTTTAAGAGAAATATTATTTTTCACGGAATAGCCTATTATTTTATCTACCGCGTTATGCCTGCCGATCTCATCAAAAAAAACAATGTTTTCTCCTGCCAGGGTTACCAGCGCCGCGCTGTGTACTCCCCTGGTTTTCGTATGCATATCCGATGATCGTAAAAATTCTTTCATTGTTGAAGTTATTACCAGGGGATCAATGACCGGCAGTTCCGTAAATTTTTTGTTTTGCAGAACAACTTCCGAAGTCCTTCCCTGGCCGCAGCCCGACGCGATGGAATGTATTTTAAACAGCCGCTCCAGGATATCATCATTTACTACGGTTGTTATATTAATCTCCAGGTTCTCTTCATTTATATCGATCTTTTCTATCTCCGATAAATTAAGAATTATCCCCTCGGAAATAAGGTGTCCTACTGCGAGATACTCCATATCGGAGCCGGAGCATACAATTGATACATACGGATTGTTGTTGATCTTTATTACAACCGGGTATTCCGTGCTCACCGGTATTGTTACCGCTTGTATTCCTGCTTTCGAGTATTCATGTATATCAAGATCTATAAATTCAGGCAGTGCCATGACCCGCTTCCCCGGTTTTATATGTTTTCAGGATAGCCTTATATGCTTTCCCGGCAAGATTTACGCAATAAATATGACGCTCCGGAATATTTTCGATAACTCCGGGTATACTTTCTTCTATTAAAGAAGCAGCATCCTCTGCCTGTTTCCCCTTAATGGTCTCAGTAATAAACGAAGCCCCGGCAATGGAATAGCCGCATCCGAACACCTGGGCCTTTATATCTTCTATACAACCACTGCTGTTGATAATTACCATCATCTTTACAATGTCATTACAGGTCTCACTTTTAACAATGCTTTTGTGGGTGGGCTCCGCAATTTCCCCCATATTCCGGGGATTAAGAAAATGATCTTTTAAAAGACTGTTTTTCAATTATTCCGCCTCTACAGCAGCGGGATATCCCGCTTCTTCCATTGCCGACAGGATTATCCCGGTATCGACATCACCATTCAGGGTGATATTGACCTTTTTTGCGTCAACATCTACTGTTACCTCGTCCACCTCTTTCATTTGTGAGATGGTTTTTTCTATTGTTCCGGCACAATGATGGCATGAAATACCGGGACTGGAAAGCGTAAGAGTTTTCATTATAGTTCCTCTTTTTATTATATTATTTAATCGTTATGGCCATTACGGGACACACTTTTTCACATCCTCTCAGCCTGTCACATTTGGTCTCATCCAGGCACTTGCACATGCTGCTCTCCTCTTCGATATATAATATCCTTTGAGGGCACAGTTCCACGCACGCGGCGCAGCCAATACAGAGTTCTTCATCAATTATTACGATTGAGTTCATATTCCCGCTCCTTCTTCAAAAGAAGACTGCCGTGCTCTTGACTGGCTTACCTTTGTTCCCGGAGGAACATCATACGTAATCCATACATTTCCGCCAATCTCCGCTCCCTTCCCTATGGTTACCCGTCCCAGGATGGTTGCTCCCGAATATATTACCACACCATCCTCAACTAAGGGATGACGCATTATTCCCTTGATGGGGTTTCCATCTTTATCAAGGGGAAAACTTTTCGCTCCCAGGGTAACTCCCTGGTATATGCGTACATTCTTGCCTATAATACTGGTCTCTCCAATAACGACCCCGGTTCCATGATCGATAAAAAAACTTTCGCCAATTGTTGCTCCCGGATGAATATCGATCCCGGTCTCGGAATGAGATAATTCCGAAACGATCCGGGGGATGAGCTGCACTCCAAGAAGAAACAGCTCATGAGCAATCCGGTGATTGGTTAACGCCCGCAGACTGGGATAACAAAAAATGGTCTCCCCCGGCTGCTTTGCTGCCGGGTCTCCTTCAAACGCGGCTTCCACATCCTTTGCCAGCATGGAGCGGATATGTGGTATCCGCTGAAGAAACAGCAGCGTACTTTTCCTTGCCCGCATTTCACAGTCCGTGCAGCTTACAAATTCCTGTTTGTTCGAATAGTTCCCGCACGCGAAACAATCTCCCCGCTTTATCTGCTCGGAAAGAGCCAGGAACAAGCGGTCAAGAGTTGAACCGATATAAAACTTCATTGTCTGAGGTTTTACTTCGGATGGGCCAAAATAGCCGGGAAAAAGGACCGACCGCAGCAGCTCAATAACATCCATAATCTCACTGAGCGAAGGCATGGGAATATCATGATTTGAACTATGATACACCGATTTATACGACTCCTCTTTACAGAGATCCTCTACAACATTGTTCAAATGTTCCTCGTATACTCTGTTCAATTGGAATTCGTTTAACTCTTCCATACTGCCTCCTTTTTCCCCGTATCAATGGGACTTTTGCAATCCGTCCTCTAATGCTTGCAGGATATCGTCAATATGCTCAATCCCAATTGAAAGACGAACCAGGTCGGGTGTTAACCCGCTTTCCAGTTGATCTGCCTCGCTCAACTGGGAATGTGACGTGCTGGATGGATGCAAAATAAGACTTTTCGCGTCTCCAACATTTGCAAGATGTGAGAAGAGCTCAATATTGTCAATCAGTTTCACCCCGGCATCATAGCCGCCTTTTACTCCAAAAACGACCATACCGCCAAATCCATTCTTTAAATATTTCGACGCGATCCCATAATCAGGATCATCCTCAAGACCGGGATACCGGACCCATTCTACTGCTTTATGTGCCTTTAAAAATTTAGCGACCGCCAGGGCATTCTGAGAATGACGCTCCATTCTCAAAGAGAGAGTTTCTATTCCCTGCAAAAAGATCCACGCGTTGTCCGGAGAAATACAAGCTCCCAGGTTTCGCAGCGGAACAAGCCTCATTCGCAATACATAGGCAAGAGGGGCAAGCTCACCCAGGTCATGCCCGAACCTGATTCCAAAATAACTATCTTCAGGATCATTGTACAGGGAAAACTTTTCATCGGTCCAGTCAAAAGTACCCGAATCAACAACAATTCCGCCAATCCCGGTGCCATGGCCCCCAAGCCATTTTGTTAGAGAATGCACAACAATATCGGCCCCGTGTTCAATGGGATTAAACAATGCCGGTGTTGTAAAGGTAGAGTCCACGACCAATGGAAGATGATGTTTTTTCGCGACAGCCGAAAGCTTTTCAATATCAGTAAATCCAAGAACAGGATTCCCAATAGTTTCAGTATAAATTACCTTTGTATTTTTATTGATAGCCTTTTCAACTTCATCAAAATTATTACTATGAACAAAATTTACCTTTATATTAAAGTTCGGTAATATGTTTTTGAACATGGTATAGGTTCCGCCATACAGATTATTCATGGCAACCACTTCATCTCCGGCCTTACAGATATTAATAATTGAATAAAAAATCGCCGAAGTTCCCGATGACAGGGCAAGAGCGCCAACTCCTCCTTCAAGAGCCGCCATTCGTGTCTCCAGAAGATCCTGTGTTGGGTTCATTAACCGGGTATAAATATTTCCCAGCTCTTTTAAACCAAAAAGACTGGCAGCATGCTCCGTGTTGTCGAACAGGTAAGAGCTGGTCCGGTAAACAGGAACCGCCCGTGATTTTGTTTCAAGGTCGGGCTGATTCCCGCCATGCAGTGATAACGTTTCAAGCCGATATTTTTTTTCTTCGCTCATATCCACCTCTTTATTTTCATTTTATTCTTCAAAAAGCCATGTTGATAAATACCGCTCTCCGGAATCGGGCAAAAGTACAACAATTCGCTTATCCCTGTTTTCGGCCCGTTTCCCTATCTTTAAGGCCGCGTAAAGAGCTGCTCCGGAAGAGATTCCCACAAGAATCCCTTCTTCTTTTGCGATACGCCGTGCTGTTTCACCAGCTTCATCATTTGAAACAGCAATAATTTCATCATAAATTTCCGTATTTAAGACATCGGGTACAAAACCTGCTCCAATACCCTGTATCCGGTGAGGACCGGACTTCTCTCCCGACAATATTGCCGAATCCTTTGGCTCAACAGCAATAATCTTAATTCCGGGATTTTCTTCTTTCAATCGCTCCCCTACCCCGGTAATGGTTCCCCCGGTACCGATCCCACTGACAAAAAAATCGAGCTTTCCATCGGTATCTTCCAGGATCTCCACGGCTGTTGTTCTTCGATGGATCCCGGGATTGGCCGGATTTTTAAACTGCTGCAGCATTACCGCGTTCTCATTCTCAGCAACAATCTCTTCGGCCTTTCGTATGGACCCCGGCATACCTTCGCTTCCCGGAGTAAGAACAAGTTCCGCTCCCAGGGCCTGAAGCAATTTTCTTCTTTCAATGCTCATGGTGTCGGGCATTGCAAGGATTAATTTATATCCGCGAGCCGCTGAAATAAAAGCCAGGGCAATGCCTGTATTTCCGCTGGTGGGCTCCACAATAATACTATTTTGTGTAATCAATCCTTTTTTTTCAGCTTCTTCCACCATGGAAAAGCCTATCCGGTCTTTAACACTGGACATTGGGTTAAAAGACTCCACTTTGGCAACCACCTCGGCATGTAATCCCTCAGTCATCCTGTTTAGCCGGATAAGTGGTGTTTTTCCAACGGTTTCAGTAATATCATTATAAATCTGTGTCATAACAGCCTCCAAATACTAATCAAATATCATATATGATACATATTCTTTTTCGCGGCCTTCTTTCGAAGCCTGATCTCCCGATCTGCCAGTTCCGCCAGAGTAAGAGACTTCAAATAGTCTTCTATCGTCGAATTCATCTTTTTCCAGAACGCCTGGGCCGCGCATATCGTAGTCCTGTCGCAATCGTGCTTCTCCCCAATACAATCCATTGAAAGAATCTCCGGATCAAATGCCTTAAATACTTCCACAGGCTTTATCTTTGACGGATCTTTGGTTAAAACATACCCGCTTTTTTTTCCCCTGGCATTCTTGATCAATCCCGCTACCTTTAACGGCGCAATGATATGATCGAGATATTTCAATGAAATACCCTGCTTTTCTGCTATTTCCTTCTGAAGTATACCGGTATCGTCCTTTTCAATAGCCAGTTCAATCATGACTCTAAGCCCATACCTGATCTTTGTGTTGAATTTCAAAGCAAACTCCTCTCGTGATATTTTTACTACTAATCCTAGTACTTTGGTAGCAAATAATACTCTATTTGTCAAGCAAAAAACATAAAAAGCAAAAAAAAAAGCCTTGCTCTCGCAGCAAGAAAAAGCCTTGCTTGCAAAACAAAAATTTCTCGAAGGCATAAAATAAACAAAAATCATGATCTATATAAAAACAATACCCGCCATTATATCATCTTTATTATTAGGCGCTCATTTCCTGCGCTTCGGAGAGATGGGGCTTCTCCTTGTGTCACTCCTTTTTCCTTTCCTGTTATTTATCAAAAAAAGATGGATTATTAGCAGTATGTCGATAGCTCTTGCTGCCGGTTCCGCGGTGTGGCCGGCAACTGCGCTCCGGATGATCCATATAAGATTTGTCCTGGGTGAACCCTGGGTCCGGCTCGCCATTATTCTGGGAGGAGTTTTCCTTTTTTCCCTGTTTGCCGTTTTTATGCTCTTTTCTCTTAGAAATCATGAACCCTATAACAGGGAAGAATCGAACTCCGCCGCGAGTACTGCCGCGTTTATTGCCACCGCTCTTCTCCTTGGCTTTGCCCGGTATAAAGCCTCATTCACGATTCTCATATTCGACCGGGTTATTCCCGGTTCCGGCGCTCTTGAGATTTTGCTGCTCGCCTTCTACAGCGCCTGGGTTACGGAAAAAATGCTCGTGCCTGGATTGACTTCAAAGATCCGGGTTCGCATATGGACCATTTTTTCCGTTGTATTCTTTTCGCAATTTATCCTGGGTGTGACGGGCCTGGATATTTTCCTTATGACGGGTACGCTCCATATCCCGGTGCCGGCGTTAATTATCGGTGGGCCGCTATACCGGGGCAGTGGTTTATTTATGCCTGTTTTATTCGGTTCAACAATTCTTCTTGTGGGTCCGGCATGGTGCAGTCACCTCTGCTACATCGGGTCCTGGGACAATCTTGCCGCGTCCGGGCAAAAGCGTCCGGGCTCTACTCCTTCGCGGCTCCCGTTTTTTAGAGCTGCCATCCTGGTGCTGGTTATTGCCATTGCTCTTCTGTTTAATTACTTCGGTGTTGGGCCCTTTACCGCTTCAATCGCGGCGCTCTCTTTTGGGTCTGTTGGCATTGCTATTATGGTTTTTATTTCCCGCAGAAAAGGGCTTATGATCCATTGTATATCATACTGCCCCATTGGGTTACTGGCGAACCTGTTTGGAAGGATATCACCCTTTCGCGTTAAAATAAAAGACTCCTGTTCCGAATGCGGGGCCTGCTCACGAGTCTGCCGCTATAACGCGTTAAAACCCGGGGATATTCAAAAAAGACGGGCCGGGTTTTCCTGTACGCTGTGCGGTGACTGTGTTGCTCCGTGCAAAGACGGTTCTATTGGATACCGTTTTTTTAAGCTGTCTCCTGAATCGGCACGGACTCTTTTTATTGTTATTATCGTCTCTATGCATGCCGCGTTTTTGGGTATTGCGATGATTTGATTATTATATCAGGGCTTCCATTCTTTCAAGTTTACCCGAAGAAAGTATGATGATAATCTTCTTTAATTCATTCTCTTTTGTGGATTGGATCTTTTTATCCTGCATATACTGTTCCAGCTTTTCTTTTGCTTTATCATAGGCGCTCTTTACTGCTGAAGCATTCGTCTTCATTTCATCGGCTTTAATATATTTCAGTTCTATAAGATAACTATACCGGGTCATCTCCGTTACAAAACTGTCCCGTTCCAGCCAGATATCAGCATACCCCTTATTCATCTCCGGTTCTGAGTGGACCCGGTAAAGCGGGGTCAGGTTAAGATAGGCCAGGAGAAAAAGTTTTATTCCTTCTTCATGAAACGTAAAATCCCGGATTGAGCTTGCTTCATAGAACTTATCAATAAGGATCTCTCACATTTCTACTACAGCAAAAATTCATTAAAAACAAAACCCAAAAAAAATCAATAAAAAAAGCTGGTATTTGTTGATACCGGTTTTTATATTTGGTATATTCTTAAAAAAGACCCGGAGACCCATTTCCTATGAAAATAGCCAAAATCGACAGTACCATAAAAATCCCGGACCAGCCGGTGTTCATTGTTCCCGGAAAAAACGCCCGGAAAACCACATCGGCCTGGACAAAACAGGACTACTGGGGCGCCTTCAAAAGCCGCATCAGCGGTTTTCGCATGGATTATATTGTGGAGCCCGGGCTCTATGCCCTGGGAAATCCCGGCGAAGGTTCTAATGTTTTCGTGAGTGCCAACTACAAACTGAGCTTTGATGTTCTCAGGAAAGAACTCGCCGGCATGGACGCGTGGATACTGGTTCTCGATACAAAAGGGATCAATGTCTGGTGCGCCGCGGGCAAAGGCACCTTTGGCACCAATGAACTGGTAAAACGTATTAACGATGTTAGCCTCTCGCGGATTGTCACGCATAAGCGGGTCATTGTTCCACAGCTCGGCGGCCCCGGAGTGAGCGCCCCTATTGTAAAAAAACAAAGCGGTTTCTCTGTTCTGTTTGGCCCGGTCCAGGCTTCCGATATTCCGGCCTGGCTTGAAAATAATTTCACCGCCACAAAAGAAATGCGTGCTATTCAATTCCCCATGAAAGACCGCGTGGTCCTTACCCCTATGGAGCTGAACCCCGTTTTAAAAAAATTCCCTCTGTACGCGGCTATCTTACTGATTCTCTTTGGTCTTCGTCCCGAAGGGATCATGTTTAAAGATGCTCTTTCGGGCAGCCTGCCCTTCCTTATCCTGGGGCTTATGGCGATCTTTTCAGGAGCCTTTCTTACTCCCGCGCTCCTTCCGTTTATCCCGTTCCGCTCTTTCGCGATCAAAGGCTGGATCATGGGCGTTCTCACTTCCGCGCCCCTGGTTTATTTCAGCAATATGTTTTCTTTTAATGATATATCTCTCAACTCCATACTCCTGGCGGTTCCGGTCTTTCTCTTCTTCCCGCTTGCAAGCTCATACATCGCGCTGCAATTCACGGGCTCAACTACGTTCACGGGAATTTCCGGAGTGAAAAAAGAACTTAAAATTGGCCTGCCAATATATATCGCTGCCCTGGTAATTTCATCGATATCATTAATTATATATAAAGTAATTAACTTTTAAAAACCGGAGGTTTTTGCATGGTTTATCTTAAAAACGTTTCTACGTTAAAGCTCTTCCCGGAAAAATGCACGGGATGTAAAAAATGCACGGAAGTTTGCCCCCGTGCTGTTTTTGATATTATTGAGACGAAAGCTCAAATTATCAATCTCGACAACTGTATTGAATGCGGCGCCTGCCTTCGCAACTGCGCCTTTGACGCCATCCGGGTTGAAGCCGGGGTTGGCTGCGCTTCCGCTATTATAAACGGCATGCTTACGGGCGGGGAGCCCACGTGCGGATGCAGTGATGATTCTTCTTCGGGATCATCGGGATGCTGCTAAACAAATGAACGCGACGTTACGGAACGGCGCGTTCATTCTTAAGAGCCGGCTTCTGCTCTAAGTAAACCGGTTTCCCTTCAGAGGGGTATCCCCCGTCTTTTAGCGCCTTTTCCATATTCTCTACCGTAGCTTTTGTATCTTCAAAAGTAACGGTAGCCGTATTATCCGATGTATCTATTTTGACTTCTATCACCCCATTTACTTCTTTAAGGATAGACCTTACCCTTGCCGAATTATTTCAGGAACATCCCGGAACCTGGAATTTTATAATTCTTTCTTTCGCCAAAACCGGACTATCGATAAAAAGAAGGAATATTCCTGCCAGCAATAAAAGAAGTGCTGTTTTTTTCATAGGTGTTTCCTCTATTGGTGGAATTATCCGGAAAAATATTTATCTTCGAATTCTTTTTTTGAAAGAATATCTATTACATTACCAAGTTTTATCATTGAAAAGACCTTTTGAATATATTCATTAGGGCCAAATATTACCAGTTTGATATTTTTTTCAGTAGTGACGTTTGAAAGCTTGAAAAAATAGTTAATGCCAACCGAATCGATCTGCTCCAGCCCTTCTAAATTTAAGGCTATTGTCTCCGGCTGTTTTTTCAGCTCATCTTCACAGGGCTCCATCACAAGGCATATCTCTTCCATCAAAAGAAGGCCAATAAACTCGATAATAATAATATTGTTTTTTTCTTCTATTTTTAAATCTATCATACTATTATAGTAATCATAATTTCTAAAAAGTCAATAAAATTTAATATTTTTTCCGGCAGCAGAAAAAATCAGTCATCATCCATTATTTTATACGATATTTGCCGGGTTCATCTTGCGCGGCAGTTCCCGTAAAATGATGATTGTGTTGACGGTCCGGGCTCCCGTGAGGGCAGCCCGGACCTGGTGAACTGTGCCTTCAACAAATGATAGTGAAACTTTCGGTATCCTGCCGTTTTGTGAACAGCTGAGAAAAAACGCTAATAGTGCGGCCGGAAGAATATTATATGTTGTGACACATTTCATTATAGTAAATATACTAATTCTATGGGAATTATCCTGTCAAAAACCGGGCGGTCAGGAATTGAGGACACTTCGGCTCCGCTCAGTGACCTACAGGCTCTTTCTGCGAAACCCGGTCCGGTATCAGGACCATCCGGTGTCTGAGCGGAGCCGAAGACCCGGGTCCACACTCCTTAAGAAATCACTAAACAACTAAAAAACTGAAAATATCAAAAAAAGACTTGCCGAACCCCCAATATTATTGTATTATTGTAATATAACGATAATACGTTAGATACTTAAGCCGGGATGGTCATCTCACCCCCCCGAGGGACTGTCCCGGTTTAGACATATAGAAGATTAGTTCATTTAACAAAAAATTTCCGAAAGGAGTGACCTTTTGTCAGCAAATTCTGAATACGAAAAGAATAGTGAGATATTAAAGGCACTGGGGCACCCGGTTCGCCTGCAAATTGTCGAAGGGCTCATCAACCATGATGAATGCAATGTAAACGCTATGGTAGAGGAGTTAGAACTTCCCCAATCTACAATATCGCAGCATTTGAACACACTGAAAAACGCGGGGATCATTACCCCCCGGAAAGACGGAGTAAAAACATGCTACCGGGTAATAGACCCACGAGTAAACGAAATACTTCTTATTTTAAAGAAGGGATTAAATATATCACAGGAAAAAGCAGGATAAATACTGCAAATTCTCCTTTTTTTTACCCACATTCATCGTATTATTACGATAATATAATAATACGATGAGACAAACTACCGGAGGACTTACAATGGCAAAAACAAAAGTAGAAATTACACAAAAAGCAAGAGAGCAGCTAATAGAGTTAATCAAAAACGCGGATTACAAAAAACCTACTCTCCAGGTAGTTTTACGGGGAGTTGGATGAGGCGGCCCCAGGCTGGGGCTGGCTCTGGATGAGCTAAAAAACACAGAAGATCTTATCATAAACGAGTCCGATTTACGCCTTTCAGTAGAAAAAGGACTCACCCGTTTTATCAACAACAGACTGCCAATAACCATTGACTATATGGATTCCCCATACGATTCGGGATTTTTAGTAAGCAATGGACGAAATTGTTAAAAAAAGTGCAAGGAAGAAGTGATGAGTAAAAAACTTAACCGCCGTGAATTTATAAAGATCTCGGGCCTTGGAATAGGCGGGCTTGCAGCAGGAGGAGGACTTTTCAAGCTTGCTTCAAGTCTCACTGAAGAAGATAAAAAAAACGCGATAATAACCAAAACTCCTACCTATTGCGAAATGTGCACCTTCAAATGCGCGGGCTGGGTCCATCAAAAAAACGGACAGCCCTGGAAAATTACCGGCAATGAAATTGACGAACACTCCTACGGAAGACTCTGCACCAAAGGCTCTGCCGGAATGGGTGCCTATACCGATCCCGACAGGCTGCGGGTTCCCCTGATTCGAACCGAAGAAAGAGGAAAGCAGGTTTTTAAAGAAGCAAGCTGGGAAGAGGCCTTCAAATATATCGCGAAAAAAATGGAAACCATTAAAGAAAAACACGGCCCTGAATCGCTTGCCCTGTTTACCCACGGAGCAGGAGGCTCCTTTTTTAAGTCCCTGCTCAAAGCATACGGATCGAACAGCATCACTGCTCCCTCCTACGCCAATTGCCGTGGCCCAAGAGAAGAAGGCTACCTTCTAACTTTTGGAGAAGCCATAAACTCCCCGGAACGGACCGATATGAAGAACAGCAAGTGTATTGTTCTTTTGGGCTCACACATTGGAGAGAATACCCATAGCGCCCAGGTTAACGAATTTACCACAGCTCTGGCGAACGGCGCGAGCCTCATTGTTGTAGACCCCCGGTTTTCCACAGCCGCGAGCAAAGCAAAATACTGGCTTCCTATTAAACCGGCAACAGACATCGCGCTCCTCCTTGCCTGGATCAATGTTATAATAGAAGAAGAACTCTACGACAAAGACTATGTTGCCCAATACACAACCGGCTTTAATCAATTAAAAAAAGCAGTTCGAAAAAATACTCCCGAATGGGCATACCCCATTACTTCAATAGATCCCGAAATTATCCGCGAAAGCGCACGGGAAATGGCAAAAAACAAACCCGGCACCCTTATTCACCCGGGCAGGCATAATGTCTGGTATGGTGACGATACCCAGCGCGTACGCGCGGGCGCTATCCTTAACGCGCTCCTGGGAAGCTGGGGCCGCAAGGGCGGATTTTATCTGCCCACCAAAGCAAGTATACCATCATATCCTCATCCTCCTTATCCAAAACCCAAAAAAGGATGGCGCGATATGATACGGGGGAATTTTGAGCTGGCAAACCTCTCCCTCTCTTCGGGAATTTGTGAAGCAACAATCCCTTCACCCGACAAAAGCCCGAGTTACAAAGGATGGCTTGTCTACGGAGCCAACCTCATTAAAACCATGCCAAACCCGAAACAAACAATAGAAGCAATTCAAAATCTCGATCTTCTTGTGGCTGTTGATATTCTCCCTTCGGAAATAACCGGTTGGGCAGATGTTGTTCTTCCCGAATGCACGTACCTGGAACGCTACGACGATATACGGGTTTCTCCGGGAAGAAAACCCCAGATCGCGCTCAGGATGCCCGCGTTCAAACCCCTGTATGATACAAAACCCGCCTGGTGGATGGCTAAAAACCTCGCGGAAACCATGGGACTGGGCTCGTTTTTCCCCTGGAAAAACATCGAAGAGTATCTCAATTACCGGCTAAAAAAAATCGGCAGTTCACTCAATGAAATGAAAAAAATCGGGGTAAAAAATCTAGCCGGAGATGATCCTCTTTATTTCGCGAAAGGAGAACAGGTTGAATTTAGTACGGACAGCGGCAAAATAGAACTCTACTCCAAAACCCTTGAAGAATACGGCTTCGATCCTGTTCCAAAATACACCCGTCACCAGGAACCGGAACAGGACTTTTTCCGGCTCCTGTACGGCCGGTCTCCCGCTCATTCATTTGGGAGAACCACCAATAATCCCATTCTTACACAGGTAAAGCCCGAAAACGAAGTCTGGATAAACACTTCAGTAGCAAAAGAATGGAGCATTAATAACGGCCAATACATCCAACTGAAAAACCAGGATGGAACCATAAGCAATAAAGTTAAGGTACGGGTTACGGAACGAATCCGTCCCGACTGCGTGTTCATGGTCCACGGCTTTGGCCATACCCAGAAAAAAATGAAACGCTCCTATAACAAAGGTGCCGATGATACCGCGCTAATGACAAAAATAAGCGTTGACCCGATTATGGGTGGAAACGGTATTAGAAATAATTTTGTAACCCTGGTTGTATAAGAGGAATTTATTATGAAAGAAAAAAATAGAAAATACGCCATGGTAATAGACACAAAAGTCTGTGTCGGCTGCGGAGCCTGCGTTGTTGCCTGTAAAACCGAGAACGAAGTTCCCGAAGGACTGCACCGGGTCTGGGTTGTGGAAGAACTTTCGGGCAGCTTTCCCAATCTTAACCTGGAGATCCGTTCCGAACGATGCAACCATTGCAGCAATTCACCCTGTGTCTCTGCCTGTCCTACCAAAGCCAGTCATTTTGTTGAAGGCACGAATATAGTTGATGTTGATAAAGGCAAATGCACGGGTTGTAAAGCCTGTATGGCAGCCTGCCCCTACAATGCCCGTTTTGTTATGCCCGAAGGGTACATTGGGAAATGCAGCTTTTGCAGGCACCGCCTGGCAAAGGGTGAGAAACCCGCGTGCGCGTCGGTATGTCCCGCTCACGCGATCCATTTTGGTGATCTTAACAACCCTCAAAGCGAGGTTTCCAAATTGTTAGGGGCGAGAAAATATAAGACAATTATTCCCGAAGCAGGGACAGAGCCAAATATCTATTACCTGGTATAAGCGTACCGGGTTACTGAGGTTATCGAATGAATACAATGAACGAAATAGTTATCACAACAAATAAGATCAGCCATGCAGCGGGTTCTTCCCTGGGCATATGGAACTGGGAAGTACCGGTTTACCTCTTCCTGGGCGGCTTAACAGCGGGTATTCTCATTATTGCGGCGGTAATGATCCTCAGGAATAAAGAAAAGACCTTTCCTGTTGCGGCAAATAAAATCATTCTCCTGGCACCGGTTCTCCTTACCCTGGGAATGTTCGCGCTCTTCCTTGACCTGGAACATAAACTCTATGTCTGGCGATTCTATACCGCCTTTAATATAACATCGGTAATGTCATGGGGCTCCTGGATACTGCTGCTTGTTTACCCGGTAAGTTTATTGCTCATTGCCGGTACCTTCAGACAGAGCTATCCCGGTTTTTATTCCCGCATAGAATCGTTTATTCAAGGCTCGAAACTGAACAGGTTTATTAAGCTCTATTATTGGATCTTTGATTTTTCAGAAAAATATAAGAGAAAAGCCGCCATGATCACCATCCCTGTTGGGGTGTTCCTGGGAATTTACACCGGCGTACTGTTAAGCGCCTTTGGCGCGCGTCCTTTCTGGAACTCCGGTATATTTGGTCCCCTGTTCCTTGTTTCAGGTATGTCTACTGCCGCCGCGCTCATTCTTTTACTGGCAAAAGAAAAAGAAGAAAAACTCTTCTTCATGAAACTTGATCTTTCTTTAATCGCGGTGGAAGCTTTTTTACTCATCCTGTTTATTGTGGGGCTGGTCACGTCAACGTCGCAGCATATTAACGCGGCCGGGCTTATTCTGGGCGGGGCTTTAACCCCGGTTTTCTGGATATTCATTTTCGGCATCGGCCTGGGACTGCCCGCGTTCCTTGAAGCTCTTGAGCTGAAAGGAAAACATATACCAGCGGCTCTCGCGCCGGTCCTTGTTTTAGCAGGCGGCTTATTGCTGCGAATAATATTAGTAGAGGGAGGCCAGATGATTTCCTGGCTGCCCTATTAAATATAAACTTATTGTCTCAATCCATTTGGAGGATATAGATCGATGGAACAAAAAAAATACTCATCTCCATATATAGCCGGTGTAGGACTGGGGCTTGTATTGCTCGCCTCGTTCTTCATCGCGGGCCGGGGCCTGGGAGCGTCCGGCGCTTTGATGCGGACCGTTGTTGCCGCGGAGAAAACAATATCTACGGAACACGTGAACAATAATACCTACCTCGCCAAATACGGCGGCGAAGAGAAAAACCCTTTCGACAACTGGCTTGTTTTTGAGGTCATTGGTGTCCTGGTTGGGGGAATGTTATCCGGCGCTCTTGCGGGCCGACTTAAAAAAGAGACGAATAAAGGGCCGAACATCAGCAATAAACAGCGCTGGGCTTTTGCTCTTCTTGGCGGCAGCCTCTTTGGTTTTGGAGCAAGGCTTGCCAGGGGCTGTACCAGCGGGGTAGCCCTGTCAGGGGGCGCGACTCTTGCCCTGGGCAGCTGGGTAACCATGATCGCTATTTTTGTTGGCGCTTATGCGGCAGCTTATTTTGTTAGAAGATTATGGATTTAGGAGATATACTATGGGACCTATAGCAATACTACAAGACTGGGGCGACGGAGTGGGCTTTTTAGCAGCCTTTATTATCGGCATCGGGTTTGGTTTCGCTCTTGAACGGGCCGGGTTTGGTAATTCAAAAAAGCTGGCTATGCAATTCTACTTCCGGGATCTCACTGTTTTTAAAGTGATGTTTACCGCGATTATTACAGCCATGACCGGGATCATTTTCCTGGGAGCCTTTGGAATACTCGATATTTCAAGTATTTATATCAATCCTACGTACTTATGGCCGGGACTGGCAGGCGGGCTTATAATGGGCCTGGGATTCGTCATAGGCGGTTACTGTCCGGGCACCAGCGTTGTGGGACTGTCCACGTTTAAAATGGACGCCGTATTTTATATAACCGGCGCCTTATTCGGCATGTTTGTTTTTGGCGAAATCGCGCCGTTTATTCAAGGATTTTTTAAAGGCGAATTCAGCGGTTACTACGGAACCATTACCATTTACCAGGCTCTCGGAGTATCCAGCGGCGTAATTGGCTTCCTGGTTATACTCATGGCTCTGGGCGGCTTCTGGGGATCGGAATGGCTTGAGAAAAAATTCGGTGAAGGAGAAGCAAAATGAAATTTGTAAACAAACAAACCGGGGTTATCATTGCCCTTATCCTTGGTGCTCTAATGCTGCTGCTGCCGACTCAGGATAAAACCAAATATTCATTTGAGCCTTCACTGCTGGCCAAAGCGATAAGCAATAACGAAGACCAGGTAAGCCCGGTGGAGCTTTCCGACTGGATAATTAAAGGCAAAAACGATTACCAGCTCATCGACATTCGGTCCGAAAAAGAATACGGGAACGGTTCTATTAAGGGAGCGGAAAATATCCCTCTTGAAAAACTACTTAAAAAAGAGACCATAAACGACGAGTTAAGTGACAGTAAAATAATTGTTCTCTACTCTACAGGGAATTCACACGCCCACCAGGCTTGGCTGGTCTTAAAAAGCGTGGGCAAAGACGCGTACGTTCTTGAAGGCGGATATAATTTCTGGAACAGTATGATCTTAAATCCCAAACTCCCTTCCCGGGAAGCTTCGGATGATGAGATTCTCAAGTATAAAAAAGCCAAATATATTGCGGCATTCTTTGGCGGCAGTTCTGCCCAGGTAGAGTCCGCCGACGGCGCGACTCCTCAAGCCAAAAAGCCCGTTAAGAGGAAGAAAAAGAAGAAAAAACTTGAGGGATGTTGATAGAAGATAGGGATCAGGGGGCGGGTTCAGGGAACAGATCCTGCCCCGGGTCAATATTTAGCCGCTTACCACACCCTAAAAATACCCCATTGATCATAAATACGTACATTTTTTGAACAGAATGCATCAAAAAAAAGATTGACGATTTTTTTATTATTGGTAGTATTATTACTTCATAGGCAACTCTAATTTGGTTATACAGTGTTTTAATATTTACTGTAATACAATATGAAGAAAATATTCTATTTTTTTATTTTAATAATTATTCCCGGCATTTTATTTGCTAAACCAGGCATAGATGTTTTAAATCTTGATACAAGCTCTTTTCCTGACATTTCATTGAATATAGCATTGACAGGTGGAACGGGAGAATCAAGTACAAATAAAAATGAGTATATAATTCTTTTTAATAACCAACCCGTAGATTACTCTTTACATGCGCAAAAAGTTATACCACCTACCTCAACACTTGTTCTCATCGATGCCTCCTATTCATTACGGGAAGGGAAATTACAACAAATTAAATCCTCAGCTAAAAGATTTATCAAAAAAATCTCCGAAAAAGATACCTGTGCAGTATTCATTTTTCATGATACATTGGAAAAAAAATGCGATTTTACCACTGATAAAAATAAACTTATTACGTGTATTAACAACATTCGTAGAAACGGGAAAAATACACTGCTATACAACTCAGCTATTGAGGCTATTGATTTCCTTTCAAAAGACCATGTAAATACTAACAAAACAATTTTACTGTATAGTGATGGATATGATCAATATTCGAAATATACAGTAAACAATGTTATAGAAAAAGCAAAATCGTTACAAATTCATATTTTCACTGATGGCTACACAAATACCCATCACCGCCATTTAAAAAGTTTAAAACAATTAGCGAGTAAAACAGGCGGGTTATACGCGTATAACAGTAATATTGATTTATATAAAAAAATGTTTTCATATAAACAAGACCGTCTGCTTCAATTTTCTTTTGAAGGTGAAAATCTGCAAAAAAACAACCATATCACCCTAAAAAACACAAAATATAATATCACGAAAAATATATATTTTAAATCCCCGGACTATACAGCGGCTAATTCTTCTACAAATAAAAAAGTACAATTAAAGATCATTCTTGGTATTATAGTTTTTTCTTTTTTACTCCTGGGGATTATACTAATCTTTAAATTGCCCAAAAAAAAATATGGTTTTCAAAAAAGGATTACCAAAACAGTACCGGGATTAAAAGAAATATTAGACGCGTTTGAAGACGACATTGCTGAACATGAAAAAGATATTATAGGAATAAAAACCTATGATGATAGTGATTCGGACTTTGATCTGTTTGCTGATATTTTTCTAAATAACAAAGGAAAAATGAATGTTGAGATGAATCAAATCTTAAATGCTATTTTCAATCTTGACAGTAATAAAATATCAAAATTAATTCCATTTATGATTCATGTTGTTAAAGATTCAAGTGGTTTTGAAAAAGACAACAATCTAAACCTTCTAAAAGAAATGGCACAGAATTTAAATTTATCCTTAGATACTGAAAATGATATTAACCATTTAGAAGAATGGTGGAATAAAAACAAAGAAAAAGTAAATGCTGAAATAAAAAAACAAAATGAGAACAAATCTTTTGAAAAATTTCAAAAAGATGAAAACCTGTTATTTTATTTTATAGAAGACAACAACATTCGAGAGGGTACCGGTTCAGTAGTAACAGCTAACAATGAGGAATTTATTGTTTTATCGGATAGCAAAATCCTGCTTGATACAATTCTCTGTTTTTATAGAATAAATGCTAATAGTAATTCGACCACTGTCAGTTTAGATGATTATTATTTTCTACAATTACATGAAATTTCAAAAGAGAAGAATAAAACGTATCGACTAAAATCTCTTCGGATCAGTTCCGAACAAATGGAGAATGAGGACGTTAAAAAAATAGTAAATTTTTTATTGGTGAATAAATCATGAAAAGCCTCTATAAAAAATATCTTCATAATGATTACCTGAAAAAAATCCAAAATAGCTGCATGTCTCCACATGATACGAATCAAATGTTGAAAAAGTATAATAACATTTTACGTATCATTTCTACATATATCCCCCAGAATATTGTGATAAGTAAAATTCGAAATGTTGAGGACAAGACGCATTCCGGCAATTTTGTAGAAGGAACTCTTCTTTTTGCAGATGTAAGCGGGTTTACCGCACTTACGGAAAAACTCAGCAGCCAGGGCTATGAAGGTTCTGAAGAAATAACACGAATCCTCAATAATTTTTTTATGGTTATGGTTGAAGTCATTCTTCAATACGGCGGCATATTATTAAAATATGGCGGTGATGCGATGATGATATATTTTTCCACGGATGACGATTTTTGTGGAAAAGATCATGTGTATCATGCTGTTTCATGTGCCAATGAAATGCGCAATGCAATGTCTAATTTTTCATTAATTGAATCAAAATTTGGTTCATTTTCCCTGCAAATGAGCATGTCAGTGCATACCAATACTTTTTTTGAAACTATTGTTGGTGATCCCTCTATCCATTGTGAATATTTCCTTACGGGCGCAGGAGTTGAAGAGACAGCCATCCTGGAAGGCAAAACAGGTAAAGGAGAGATATTACTGGATAAAAACACTTACACAAAAATAAAGGATCATGTGAATGGTTTTTCTTTAAAAGAAAATTGCTATTTAATTGAAGCCTTTAACAGTAAAAAAATGCCAACAGTAACAAAATCCAAGTTTTCAATTGATTATGATAATATTGATGATATCCTGAAGAGGCTGGATGCATTATTAAATTTCGTTATGAGAGGGGTGTATGACAAAGTAAAATTATCCTGGAAAAGCCTTGTTCTTGAAGGCGAGTACCGGCCCGTAACAATAGTTTTTCTAAATTTTTATTTCTTACGTGACCTTCATAAGGATTTTGAGTATACGAATGAAGAAACGATCCAATCAATATATAATGAATATTTTCTAATGGTCCAGAAAAATGTGGAGCATCATGACGGTACAATCAATAAAATAGATATGTATGATAAAGGGGATAAAATAATAATTATATTTGGCTTCCCTCAGTCACATGCTGATGATGAAAAGCGAGCAGTAAAATGCATGAACTCAATTTTAGAAGAGGGGAAAAAATTTATAAAAAGAAAAGTCAAGGATGTGGAATTTACAATTCATCAGAAGATTGGAATTCACTCCGGCTTTATATTTTGCGGCAATGTGGGTTCACCCTTACGACAGGAATATACAATTATTGGTGATTCCGTGAACCTGTCCGCGCGCTTGATGAGTGCCGCAAAAGATAACCAGATGTTAATAACCGACTCTATATTAAAAGAAACCTCCAACATCGTTACAATTGAATATTCTGAAAAAAAGACATTCAAAGGAAAATCCAATAAAATTCCTGTACACGCCGTAGAATCAGTCAGGGATCGTGGAACAGTCAAAGTAGAATTCTTTATTGGCAGGAATAAAGAATTAGATATATTGGAAAAGCAATTACATGAATCTTCAGACAAGTTTAACGCAATACAGATTGTTGGCCCAGCCGGTATGGGTAAATCTTTTTTAATACAGGAGTTTTTACGAAATAATATAGTTGATCACGAAATAATTGCCGGAAGAGGCCTTCCAATTGGATCAGCTGTACAGTTTCATACAATAAAAGAAATGTTAATGCTTATCTTTGGTATCATCTCCAAAGATAATGACGATACCATAAAAGAAAAAATTAATAAATTAATCTCCTACTTGAAATTAGAGAATCTCGCTTTTTCAATACCTCTTATTGGTGTTTTGTTATCAAAGGCATACAAAAATGAAGCTGTTTTAGAAATAGAAGACCCAACTGAAAAAAAAGAACTGTTCTTTAGCACCTTTTACCAAATAATTAAAGCAAAATGCGAACTGAGTCCCTGCATTCTTCTTTGTGAGGATGGTGAATGGCTTGATAAAAAAAGTATAGAAACATTAAATTATTTAGTCAAAAGACGCGTGAAAAATTTATTTATCATAGTACTAACACGAAAAGAGTTACCCTTTCAGGGTACTATGAAGACCCTGAATCTCAAACCCTTTAATGAAAATGAAGTAAATGACTTTATAGATCAATATCCTCACCTGGCGGATATACCCGCAAAGGTTCAAAAACAAATTCAGGAAAAAAGCAGAGGGGTTCCGTATTTCATTTTTGAATTACTTAATTCAATACGGGACAGAGGAGTTAATTCCCGTTTGCCCGATTCCATCTATAAGAGTATTCTATCCCGGCTCGATGAAATGGGTGAAGAAAATAAAGACCTCATAAAAAAAGCTTCCGTTTTTGGCATCAGTTTCAAACAAGATCTCCTGCAAAAACTCACAGAGGATAAAATTGATATTGAAAGTATAATTAAAAAAATTATTACAGAAGATTATATAATGAAAAGCGGTACGGATGAATACATTTTTCGCAATATGATGGTACAGGAAGTAACATACAATTTACTTTCAGTAAAAAAAAGAAAAAAATTACATTCAACAATTGCTGCCATCATTGAAAAAGAAGGGGATATAACACCATATTATGAGATTCTCGCCTACCATTATGAAAAGTCAGAAGTATATGATAAAGCAATTTATTATTTTGAAAAATCCGGTGATAAAGCCGTTCAATTAAACAATTACCCCAATGCGATAGAATTTTTTGACATGGCTCTTTCATTAATGGTTCACTCAAAGAAAAAAGAAACCTATAGTAAAACCGAAGCAGACATCCTTGGCAAAAAAGGCAACGTTTTAATAAGCATTGGTGAATTTTCGAAAGCACAAAAGGCATTCACCCAATCAAAAAAGATAGCTAAAGAATATGGTTTAGATGATGAAATAGCTTTTGCTGAAATAAATCTTGCAGAAATCTACTTGAAAAAAGGTAATTTCAAAAAAGCTCATACAACTTTTAATCAATCTATTACCCTTTATAAAAAAATAAACAATAATAACCAGTTAGGAAAATGTTATTTAAACCTGGGAATTGTTAAAAAACTTACCGGGGAAAGCAAAAACGCATTTGAATATTTCGAAGAGTCAATAGCATACTATGAGCAAGAAAATAATATTTCAGGGATTGCAGATGTTTATACGAATAGAGGGAACCTGGCAAAAGAATTGTCAGATTTTGATTACGCGTTAGAATCATATAATAACGCTATGGAATTATATAATGAGATAGATCATGAATTCGGCAAAGCATCAATACTAAATAATATTGGCACACTCTACAATTCCCTGGGAAAATATAAAGAAGCAATAAAGCATTTTAAGGAAAGTCAATACATAGAAGAAAAAATCGGAAATGAGAAGGGTACAGTCGTTTGTTTAAATAACCTGGGTAACTCATATTCATTATTGCGTGATTGGGATGTTGCTGATGATTATTTTATACAGGGTTTAGAGATTGCCAACCAGGTAAAAAACCCGGAGGATTTAGCCAATATATATCTCAATCGCGGCGTAATGTATATGTATAAAGAAGAATACGTCATGGCAAAAGATTTAATTCTAAAAGCTGTTGAATATTTTTCTGTGGTTAAGGATGGACATGGTCTCTATACTTCATTTTACAATCTTGGTTTGATATTTCAAAAACAAAACGACATAGATAAATCATTGGAATACTTTAATAAGGCTCTTAATGAAGCAAAACTCCTTGACACGAAAATATATATAAAGGCAGCCCTAAATATTTCTCTAAACTATTACACGGTCAACAAAATTAAGAGAGCATTGGAGCTGGTTACCGCCGCTATTTCCGCAAGCGAGAATATTTCATATTATTCTTTATCAGCTGAATTATATCAAGCTGCAGCCAAATACCATACAGCACTAAAAGAAAATGAACAAGCAATTGAATATTTGCAACAATCACAACAGCTATGGCATCAACACTCCGAAGAAAAAAGTGCAGCCTATACCGGAATACAACTGGCTCAGCTATATTTAGAAAACAATGATATAGAAAAAGCAAAAGAAGAGTTAAACAAGTCTTTGCTGTTTTTTGATTCAAGCAATGATATAGTTGGCAAGATATATAGCCAGACAAAAATTGCCTCCTTATACGAAGGAATTAATGATATTGAATCTGCGAATAGCCATTATGAAAGCAGTTTGAATGAACTGGAAAAGATTGGTTTTGAACAACAACTGCCGTATATTTATGAGAAAATAGCATTGAATTACTTGAAAATAGACAATCTCTCAAAGGCCATTAGTACATTACAAAAAGCCATTCGCATTGCAGAAGAGCAGTCTTCTACTGATACAGCGCATTGTTTTTTTGTTTTAGCTGATATATATTACAAGATTAAGAATTTTTCATTAGCCGTAGAATACTATGAAAAGGGATTTGAACAAGATTTTTTTACCGATACTTCCCAAAAGGAACATGCAGCATATAAAATAGGAACTCTTTATAAAAACTCAGGTAATGCTAAAACAGCAATTAAATATTTTGAGCTGTGCGCAGTATCTCATGATTTACCTGTTAAGATAATTGCGAATAAGCAGCTCGCTCTTATTTATGATAGTATTGGTGATACAGTACTACTAAAACAAACATTAATAGAAATTTCAGATCTTGAAAAAAATTCGGAAAAGAAAGATTTGCTCAAGAAGTGCCTTAATAATTTTTAAAAGAAAAGTAAAGAAAATGAAAAACGAAAAAAATTATCATGATTTATATGAAGATTTTGTCCGGAGATTGATCTCCGGAGATTATAGTCTCTATGAGGAAGATAAAGAATTAACCGAATTAATTTTCAGTTCTAAAATAAGTTTTCCCGGATTAACCCAAATCCCCAGTTATTTATTTAAAATGAATTATTTAACTGAAAAATTATCACATGAATTTACTAAAATCAATATTGATGTAACACCCCAGGAAATCATTGACAATATTCTAAAAGAAAAAACACTTATTTATCATAAAAAAAAATGGACCCTCAAATTAACCAGGACGTAGATTATTTTTTTGTTATTGATAGTGAAATATTTTTTGCATCAGGGTACCGAAGGCTGCTTGAACCTGTAGATGAACAATTTTCAAAGCGTAAGCCGGAAAAAACATTTTTGGATATATCCTCAACAGATATTGATGATATTATTGAAAACATTATTAATCTTGTAGATTTCGATGTCTCAAGTCAACCGATGGTTGATAAAGAAAGTCTTTTGTCTCTCTTTAAGAAAAAAGATCCGGAATTAATAATCCATACCAATACTGATGAAGTATTATCGTATGAAAAAAATAATATTTCTTTATATATTCCATCTGATATTCCATCTGAAAATTCTAATCATGTAGTAATCAGGATCAAAACTGAAGAGAATCCCATTGTTGATAGTCAAGTTCATCTGGCAATAAAAGACGAAAAAAAGGAATACTATACGATTAGAGGAACCATTTTTAACGAAAAAACATTGAAAATTGGTTATCATTATAGATTAGACATTATCATTGAAATAAAATCCATTAAAAGTATTAATAATCTTAAAGCTATTTTGTTTTTTATTCAAAACTAACTCGTAACCACCACCGCAGTTATAACAATAACTATCAAACTTGCGATTAATAAAACTGTTCCAATGGTACCAAGACCAATCATATACCTTCTTCTTCTTAAAAGACGTGAGGCCTGCTCCAGGGTCTGAATGGCGGAACCAGCCTCCCGGACAAGGTCATCAACAGGAATTATTTCCAGGATGCTGTCGGTATTGCAATAAACACAGGTTGCTGAAAGGGCATCTTTTTCAACGGTCAGGGGAGCGCCGCAGCTCCGGCAGCACGGCGGGCCTTCATTTCCTCTTATTTTTTGCGGTGGCCTGGCGCTTAATGCCTGTTTAAAACGGGCTGTAGTGGCGTTTATGGCAACAGACCAGATCCAGATGCCGGCACCCGGCAGTATAGAGGGAAACGAAAATGCCGCGAGTATCATAAGCTGGTTCATGGGCGGATAGGGAATTATGTTGGCCAGGAGTGTCGCGATTGGCGGCAGCAGTGCTGTTAACACCAGGGCCGCGATAAGTGATCTCTTTGGGGCTTCCCGTGAAACTCTGCTCCAGAGGGGCTCCATAGCTTTTCGGGCTTCGGATGATGCCCGTGACGCCCGAACCGCTTTCTCATATTCATCGGGAATATCCACCTCCGTTTTACAATAGGGACAGCTTGTTGTATCTGCCTCAATCAACGGCACTGGCCCCGAGCAGCCGGGACAGGTTACTGGTTTCAGGCTCATCTTCTTTCTCCGGAATTTTTATCATGCGCTTTAACTCCCGGTTCATGCAGGTACCGGACCTGGAACGCGCAGCCTTTGCCTATTTTTACCCGGTATACTTTTCCCGGTTCCGGGTAAAACCGCAGCATTGGATGGTCACCCTTTTTGGGTTCTATTTTTAATCGTTTAACTTCTTCCCAGCTTATTCCTTTTACCGGTTTTCCATCCTCTGTTACTATAGTAACAGGGCATCCGCCGCTCTCATAATATTCAAAACGGATCATCCTGCTGTTTTTAGGAACCAGCTTGATTATGATATCCTTCTTATTTCTGTAAATTGTTTCTCCCTCGATCCAGTCTCCGTATGCCATTACCGCGGTATCATTGCTGAGCCGGTAAGAGATTATAAAGGTGTTTACCGACATACTGAGCCCTATTCCCAGAACGGCAATAGCAACGAGTATAGCCGTATTAAAAGATTTTGATTTTTTTTGAATGGGAGCCTTTCCTTTTTTCCGGGCAAAATATACGCGCGGCACCAGGGGGATAAGCCCAAACAGGATCCCGGACAGTACAAACAACAAGCCCATGAGCGCCCGGCTCTGGGTTACTGATTTTACCCCGAGACGGAATAACAAAACACCACCGCTTATACTAACAAGCGCAAATGCTATATTTCCCCAGGCCAGGATTACATTCTCCTTACGGTCGCTGAAATATTCGGGAATCCATCCGCTCAACATTCCCATCCATCCTTCCGAAACGGCCTGAAGAAGCAGCCCGGCCGTAAATCCAACAGCACAGACACCCGCCGCCAGGACAATTATTCCAAATACAACAGCGGTAATCCCTTCAATTACGTCATGAACCTCAAACGCCCAGTCCAGAATGCCCTGGATAAAAACCAGGCTTACGAGCAGCACAACTGTTGATAGAACTGCTACGCCAATTTCCATGCCTATTATTTTTAATTTTTCCATGTTTTTTGATTATATCATTTATAAAGAAGCAAACAAGCTAATTTAAGCCGCTATTGTAAAAAAAAATACAAAAGGAACTTGCTAAAATAGGAAGATGCCTTAAAAAAAGGCTGGTTGTCGGCGCTCTGTCAACTGCCAACCAGTTCCGGGCAAAATCCCCGGAAACCAGCCCTATTTAAAAAGAGTTTCTTGAGAGCAGCGGACCCCGCCCCGGCGGGGAAAAAATACGTCAGAAACAAAATAGTATTGCGAGCTGCATCTGGCCTTGAAGTAGTATGGGCTCTTTGGGTTGTGAGGACTGTTTGAGCAACGCGA
>JAAENB010000899.1 GCA_024224995.1 bacterium
ATGGAACTGATTACGGTCTGGTCCATAATAAAGACCCGGGCCTGGCTCCGTTTTTTGTTAATACGGGTGAGAAAAAACTCAAGAGTAAAATCGTCACTCAGAATATCGGTTCCCTGGGTCAATAAACCGGGGATTTGATCCAGGGACTCTTGCGGCGCAAGGTAGACCTTTCCCATCTGTTTATCATCACCATAATGGAGAACCATATTATCCTCAAGAAGAATTGAAAAACAAAGCGCTTTTACGGGTTTCTCCTTTTGAGAACAGAGCTGCAGTTTCCCGGTTAGCATAAGGTTGATAACCAGGTCCCTGGTATCCAGTTTAAAATGAAGGAACGGTCCTTTACGCGCAACCGATACAAAAGACTCTCCCGTAAGGTTCTCCTCAAAGGTTCCCGAAAATAACATCCGGATAACGATAGGCTTTTTTACCACAGCACCGGTTATTTTTTTTCCAATTAGAGATTGTTCAAGATTTTTTGTGATGTAAACAAGATCCGGTAGTTCGGGCATGGGAGCTCCTTTGCTGCTGTTATCTTATATAGAAAGTAGCAGGATTGATTGTGCTGTCAAGCAGAATCATGTGTTTTGTTTTTACGCTGCGCGTAGGGGCACGGCACGCCGTGCCCCTACACGTACCTAATCCCCTCGCAGGGGCCGCACCCTTCCCGGAATCTCCATAGCCCTGGCCTGAAACCAGCCAGTAAAGGCGTTGCACTGCAACGTCTCTCAGAACCAAACCCTTGCCCGGAGCATCTTTGTAAAATAGACCCCGGTATCGACACAGTTTCTTCCGTATATTTTCCCCGTTCGACGGGGTCCGCACTCTCAAGAAACTAAATTGTGCAAGTGAGCGGGCCTGGAAGCATCCCTCTTCTAAATGCTGCGGAACTCGCTCCGCTCAAACAGTCCTCACATTTAGAAGAGGGATACTTCCAGGCCAGATGCAGATCG
>JAAENB010000900.1 GCA_024224995.1 bacterium
GCAAGTTGAAACACCGGTGCCGATGTAAAAACATACCCCATACGGAAGCGTCTGCTTACAATACCGCTGTCCACCATACCGGCTTTGGAAGCTTTTGCGTATATTGTAAAATCCGTATCCATACCAACAATAGGGATTTCTTCAATATAACGCCACCAGTTCACCTGGTCAAAAGAATATTTGATTACGGAACCTTCGGTAACCGTAGAAATAACAGCATTCATATCATCCTTACAAACAAACGTACTGTTGCTGTACTGGGTATTCAGCGGATCGTCGGTACCAAACTCCGGAGCCGCAACCTGCCAATCGGAACCGGTATAGTCAACGATATACTGCCTATTCGTAACATCACTATCAAGCATGCCGTCTTTAATGGCCTTCGCGAATATGGTAATGTCAGAACCATGCCCTTCCAGGGGAATTTTATCGACATAGGGAAGCCATATAAGCTCGTCAAAAGAAAAATAGATAACAGCACCGGCAGTTCTGGTGGAAATAACAGCGCTCATCTTACCGTAACAGGTAACGGAGTCTGCGGTAAAGTTTGTATTCGCGGGGTTATCCGTAACGAATTCGGGAGCATACACCTGGTTCCGGGGATTATCCGCAATGGTTTCGGGATCAATATCCCGGTCGTAATTAACAACAAACCGGGCTTCAGTCCGTTCACTTTCCCCATGACGGTCAATCTCCGCATAGGCAATAATCTGAATATCGGAACCGTTCCCTTTCACCGGGATAGGAGCAAAATACCGGGACCAGGTGCCGCCATTATCAAGAGAATAATAAATATCCGCTTCATCATCGGAAGAGTAGATAACCGCGTTAATATCACAGTTACTAATGAGCCTGCCCTCTGAATTAATAACAGCAGCGGGGTTGTCCGTAGTAAACCTTGGAGCAACAATAGTTTTATTCCAGTCGTCTTTTAATCCTTCTTCACAACCGAAAAAAGAAAAAAAAACAATTAGTGCGATAGCAGTAGAAAAGAAATTTTTCATAATCAATAACCTCATACTTTATGGTAATATTTTATTTAGCATGGAATCCGTATACCATACTACACAATATATATGCACGTTTCGTGCCAGATTTGCCGGATATTAAAATTTTTTAAACAACCGGTTATTTTTTCGATAAAACCCGCCTCCTATTTCCAGCAATTGCCGCAATCAGGAAGCCAAAGACCGCTTTTTTAGTTATTATTAATATTGACAACGGGCCGCCAACAACTGAAAACTGGTTTTTAAAGAGAGGTACTACAAGTGAAGCTGAGAATAAAACAATACAGTATAACTCTAACATTGGTTTTCACATTCCTTCTTATCTTCGAAATAGCATCATTAGCCAGATGCGGCGGCGGCGGAGACACAAACCCCAGGAGAAGACAGCAATGGCTTCCCATAGGGATAAATATCGGAACCTCGGAAGGGACGGGTTTTCACATAGGCGGAGAGATAAGTTTTGTGTACCTGGACAGAAAGTTCTGGAGAGGATTCTACGCCGATGGGTTATACAGCGACGGCGATCCCCGGTTTTCCGTAGGACCGGAAATAGGATATAGTATATTAGGATTTGATTGCGGATTCGCGGGCGGAAGAATAAATGATGAGCTCTTTTACGGGTTTACCGCAAGGGTAGTTCTTACGGCAGGCTCAGTAGTAAGTATATACGCGAGATATAACTGGGTAACAAAACAGGAAAATCATCTGGAAGGCGGCGTGCTGTTGAAGTTTCCGTTTCGGATGTAGGAGACTGGTTCAAGGAACAAGGCGAAAGGGAAAAGCCCCTAAGCGGCCAACCCTGCGCGGTGTTTATTTAGGGTTTACCCCTCTGTGACGTTTTTGTGTAGGGGAGAGGCATGCCTCTCCCCTACACAAAAACATCACAGAAACCAACCTCTGGGCAAAATCTTCGGAAACCGGCCCTATTTAAATTCTAGTTTCTTAAGAGCAGCTGCACCGGCACTGTTTATTACCCGTTATTATTTCCCCTTAAAAGACTCACGCAATTGCCGCACCCTTTTTTTAAATTCGCTGGGGAAGATCCCTGAGTATTTAAAATCGGACGGCAGGCTGTCGTAGTGTTCAACTGCAATTTGCTGCACCTTATCCATTGGACAATTTATAGCTGCTTTCATTGGACCGCCAACAAAGGCGTTTGGCAGCAGTTTCATATATTCAGCCGCAAGCAGTGGTTCCATGGGTTCAATATAATTAAATGAAGTTTCAGCGTCACTGCTGAAATGGACATCGGAACTTAGAATAGATATAATGGTTCTCGCCGTTGTAACATAGACTTTTTTTAAAATGTCTTTTACTTCTTTGTATCGTTTGAGGGTTTTTAATTCGGCATCACTTGAAATATCGGGCAGGTCTTCAATCATGCAAATAATATTAAGGCTTTTTCTTATGTCGTCGTCCTCCAACCCATCAATAATTTTTTGCGCCATATCGGCACAGTTGTCGAGAGTATTTTTTTTCGTCTCCAATGTTGAGCTCATTTTTTCACCTCTTCCATAATATATTTTGTACACACTCGTATACGCTTTTTTAGGGGGTGCATTTTTGAACAACAGTATATTAAATATACAAAAAATAAAATATGTCAGCTACATTAATTTTTCATTTTCGAAAAATTTTTCGTTTTTAAGTGACATAAAAACGGTATTTTTAAATCTATTTGACTCTCAGCCTTTTTTATGATATTCTCATTATATAATGAAGAAAAAACCCAAAAAGAACCGTTACCGGGTGAAAAAATATGAAGGGCTTCCTCATGGAGATCTGTTTGAAATGGAAATTGATTATCACTTTGATGTTATTGATAAAAAAACAAAGAAGATAATAATGGCCTTTACGGGAGATTATTCAGCCGACCTGGGAGGTCATTGCGAGTGGCAGAATAGTCAATATTCCGGGGTAAGTGATGTTGCAATATCCGATGACGGTGAATTTGTCCTGGTATATTATTATAACAAAAAAGACCCCGAAAGAATTAAGCTTCCGGAATAAAGGGGGTCAACTATTTTGATTTATTTCTTTGAAAGAAAAAAGCCCGCAATTGTCATGACTATGAGCGCAGCAGTCAACCACCAGGGAGTGGAAGGCCCAACGCTGAGATTAATGACAAGAACTGTAGTGAAAGAGATGAGCAGCATAATTAATAACAACCACCGGCCCCAGTTTTCACCGGGGATCATCTTCCGGGCAAGAACCAGTACCGCAATTCCAATGGAAAGGCTCATTGCTCCCATAATTCGTAAGGAGTAGATCATTGATGTTAGCACTTTTGGGTCTAATTCATCCTGTGCCATGCCAAGAAATGTAATATGATATGATAAGAGCCCCGGAGTGAGCAGATAGCGTCCGGCCATAATGACAGAGAGCCCCCCTATAATATAAAACAGCATTTTAGCGATTTTGATTCTTTTTTTCATAGTTTGTTTCCTGCGAATAAAGAGTCACTGGTAAGTTAACAACTACCCGCAATCAAGAGACTGTCAAGCTATTTCATTATTATAATGTAGATACTATGAAAAAGACCCCGAAAAAATAAAATTACCGGTTTAATAATTTATCCGCCACGCGGATAAATCCTTTCCCTTCTGCTTCGGAACTGACAAAAGCGGGAAAATAAGCCAGCTGAGATTTAAAATCAAGAATATTCGCAACCCCAACCGTATTGGGAAGATAGCGGAACAGTTTCTCATCATTTGGAGAATCTCCAATAAACAGAGAATGTTTTTGAAGGTATTCCCGGGACCAGTGAAATACACTTTTAGAAACTTTTTCCAGTGTTGAATACTTATTGAAATTTCCATTCCATCCGCTAATATGTATTGAGCTTATTTTTGATGTATATCCCCACCGGTCAAAGGTTTCCCTGATGTCATTAATTTCTTGCTGATCAGAGTGGATATCATCTTCGGAAATATTAATGGCGATATCATGAATACGATAGGGTTGATCCGAAGCAGTTATTACCCAGGGATATTTTTCTTTAAGACAATTGAGAAGAGTATTTCTTTTGAATTCAATGCATTCATCGTCGAAACGAAGAATATCAACCTTATTGTTGTTTCTCCACATAAAAAAGGCTCCATTCTCTCCAACAACTCCTGAGACAGGCCATGTGCGCGCGATCATATCGCACCAGCCCGCGCTGCGTCCGGTGGTAATGATGATATTATATCCGGCTGTATGCAGTGACCAGAGCTTGTTATAAACCTCACCACTGATCATACCATTCTCCGTAAGGGTTCCGTCAAAATCAGAGAAAATAATTTTGATATCATCAAGCAATTCCGGGGGCGCTTCTTCCCAGTCGTTCATTGCTCCGGAACGATAATTCCTGATCCTCCGCATGGTATGGGGAATGGAATTGGTATGAAGGGGATGGTTTTCCAGAAGATGCTCTAGAAAAAAGACGCTGTCATAGGGAGATGAGACTTCCCAGGCATCGACCAATTCATGATTCGCCAGTTCCCAGTCAGCGCTGCCGGGGTATACCTTGTCCGATAAAAAATAGATTGAGCTGTATGCGTGTGCCTTTGCAAACTTCTCTACTTTTGAAACCAGGTTTTTTTCAAGGGAAAAAGACTCTATAGTACCGTTTTTATCATACTGTATAAGCCCGTTCTCGGCGAAAACAAAAGAAAAAAGGCCGGCAGCTTCATCAAGTGAAGCAAGAACAATTTCAATTATATTGCTGCTTACGAGTCCCAGGTGGATATGCGGTTTAAAGTCATTCAGCAGTTTTAAGTATTTAATTATTTCTTTTTCTACCGGCTGTCCCGGTCTGCAAATGGTCACATCGAAATCGAGTAAAAGTAATTCTTTTCCTTTTTGAGTTTCCAGGCGCTCATGATGATGATTATTTAGTATTTCCTGACCTGTTTTTACAGATTGAATTTCACTATGATTTTCCACTGTTTTCCCCCCTGAACAGTTATTTGATAATGTATATATACTATCAAATACCGAAAAAGTCAACAGCAAGGGAATGAACGCTAGGTGGGGAGGAATGAACAACAGTTTTTTTTTTTGAATCCTGATAAAAATCATCTCGCTATTCTTTATCAACCAAAAGGATTATATATTTCTACATCTAAATTCTTAAAATCATCTTCATTACGCGTCACAATAGTAAGATCATAATATTGTGCAGTTGCCCCGATAATTGTAAGCGGGAATCGGCAGGGACGCTGTCATTAAAATGATAAATCAACAAGATACATTATATTCTATCCCATTCATTTCTAATTGAGTTAATCTCTTCATCAACATTTTCAAGTTTAAGAATACCCACATACGAATCCGGATTAAATTGGGTTTTCTTTTTTGGTGAACTTTCTATGAACGGTAGCACCAATAACTCAACCTTCTGATGTTTTAATTCATCTGGTATGTTTATTACTTTTTCAAGTTCATCACTATTCATGATTTTTCTAATAAAATTCATACTATATCTCCAAAACAATGATATTAATAAATATACAAACTTTTACAAGCATGTGTCAACCAGCTCTTCACAAAAATCAAAAAAATACAATTGTTCAGTATACTGGTCCCCATTTTCTTTATTTCTTTGATAGAAAAAAACCGGTAATACTCATAATCATCATTAACCCCATTAGCCACCAGGGAGCTGTTGGCCCCACAGAGATAGTAACGGCAAGAATAGTAGAAAGAGTGATCATTAACGTAATTAATAAGAGCCAGCGAACCCAGTTTTCACCCGGGATCATCTTCCGGGTAAGCGTCAGAACCACAAGACCAAGAGACAGAGCCATAGCGCCAATAATACGAACAGCATACAGCATCAAGGTAACCATTTTTGGGTCTAAGTCTTCCTGTGCCTTGCCAACAAATTTAATATGATAGGGTAAGAGGCCCGGTGTAAGCAGGTAAAGACCGGCCATAATAATGCAAAAAACTCCGGTAATATAAAACAATATTCTAGCGATTTTTATTCTTGTTTTCATAATTTGGCTCCTTCGAATAAATTTATAACAACCGATAATCAAGATACTGTCAAGCTATTTCAGTATTATGATTTAAATAGTATTGACATTTATCCATCTGTTTTAATATTCTATATTTATATATCATGAACGCTATCAGACAAATACTTATTATTTTTCCTCTTTGTATGTTTTCACTTTCCTGCGCAAATCAATCTTCACCAATCCAATTTCATGATTTTCTAATACTTCAATCACCGGAATCATCACTTTCTATTGTTCAGCAAGGAAAAGACTGGAAGCCAATCAACAGTTTACTCTTTATTGATTTGCCGTATGCAGCACCGAAAGGCTTCAGGCATGCCTGGATTAAAGCAAGCTTCACCGTAAATGATACGTTGAAATACAGCGGCCTGTTTCTCGACACGCGAGACCTCATTGACAGCACATATATCAATTCTACACTGGTTGGTAGAAAGAATATTCCAAATATCACGGCAATAGAATATTTTAAACCCGGTCTATACCGGATTCCTGCAGGCACATTAAAAAAAGGCAGCAATAGTCTGTATATACGTATCAGTCTATTGGGAAACTTCAAAGGCAGTATCAGAAATTTAGAGCTTCTATCAGATTCAGGCTTAAAAAGTAAGAATTTCCGGAATGAACTTTTATATGAGCAGATTTTTATTATCCTGATCATTATGTATTCTTTATTGTTTATAGTACAGATTACAATGTATCTTGTTGACAGAAAAATAAAGATCCGCCTGCTGAATTCTCTCTTGATTCTATATATTATTACTCTTCTTCTGCTTCTGTTTTTTTCCCCCATTATTATCAAACATATTAATTACTTTATTACTTTTTATCTCACCAGCCTTTCCGTACTGATCCTATACCTGGCGATTCTTTTGCAGTCTTTATACAGGATATACCTGTCTAATTTCAACAGGATTTTCACCATACTGAACATTCTCGGCGCTGCTTTAATCTGTCTCTCAAACGGACATCTTTTAATACAATTGTTCTTATTTGTTGTCATAGTTGCCGGAGGTTTTGGGAGTTTAGGATACCTGTTGTATAAACTCAACAGAATAAGGCCCAGAAAATTTTTACTGAGAGTTATCATTGTCAAGTTTATCTTAATTTGTATAAGTAACATCTGGCAGGGGCTCTCTATTCCTCTTGAACTCACTATACAGTGTCCGGATTATTTAACCTATTATCTGGGCATAGTATATATATTTATTGCTATTCTCTATGAAGCAATTGAGGCCAGGCGGCAGAGACAAAGCCTCAACAAGCTCTATAATCGCCTCAAGGAGAAAAAACCACAAAAAAACCCACGGCCTGCGCCAACAATATCAGGAACCTCAGAGGAAAAACTCGATACTGTCATAGCATTCATAGAAGAAAATTATAAATCAGACCTGTCAAGAGAAGGACTGGCCGCGGCAGTTGATATAAATCCAAATTACCTCAGCACACTCTTTAATGCTTATACCGGAAAAAAAATAAATGACTATATTAACGGTCTTCGCATAAAGGATGCAATTCAACAATTAGGCTCTTCCGAAAAGAAGATAATAGATGTAGCCTTTGACTCAGGTTTTGAAAGCCTCTCTACCTTTATCCGCGCTTTTAGAAATGAAACCGGAAAGACACCCTCCCAGTACAGGGAAAAAATAAAAGCCTCATTGTAATATGAGTATTCAATTATTCGAAATCCAACATTTTGACACGACAAAAGAATAAAAACCAGGTATCTTTTCCTCATGATAATACAAATAGACTGCTGAGGTTAAAATGAACAAAATCAATACAAAAAAAACAATAGTATCTGCGCTGCTTCCCAAACACCGCTCTTTAAAAAAAACCGGGGGAATTCTTCTGGCATACAAATCAGAAGCAGGACATGAGAAAATGATATCCCTGTATGAAGGGTATCTTCAAAAAATATCAATTCCATATAAGGAAATGGATGTTGACACATCCTGGGGGACAACTCATGTTATAAAAAGCGGGTTGAGAAATAAAAAACCTCTGGTTGTTCTTCATGGCGGCGGAATAAATGCTCCTTTAATGTTTTTGTTTACGCCGGAATTGTCTCAAGACTATGCTGTTTACTATATTGATATCATGGGGCAGCCGGGAAAAAGCGTGCCACGAAAAGTTCCCGTTAAGAGTACTGAACTAACGAATTGGCTCAATGAAGTTTTTATGGGCCTCAACATTGACAGGGCAGATATTTTAGGTTCTTCATTTGGAAGTTATATTGGACAGTGGTTTCTCCATAATCATCCTGAAAAAGTCAATAAACTGGTCATGACATTATATACATTTTACAATAAACAAAAATATATTTCTCCCTTATTTATTGCCAGGCTGTTATACTTAAGCAGAAAAAAAACTCCGGCTGCTACACGGAAGCTGCTGGAGCTTGTAAATGTTGGAAAGATTGAAGACATGGAAGTGAATGACCTGGTGGTGGAATATTTCACCAATGTATACAAACATTGCGTAACAGGCAGAGAACTGATGGACTCATTACCTGCTGAAGCTATAAAAGCGATACAATCACCAGTACAAATTATCATTGGTGAAAAAGATCCCTTTTTTAATGTGAAAAAGGGTGAAGATCTCTGCAAAAAGATCAATAATCCTTTTATTTCTTTTCATAAGGTCCCCCTTTTGGGGCATTTTGGTAATGATAAGACCGAAGAAATATTTGGAAAGGCACTGGATTTTTTAAAGGGATAAAAACTCAAAAGCGAGGCAAAAACCTCGCTTTCCCTAAAAATTTTTCGTTTTTATGTGACATAAAACCGGCATTCTTGATCAACCAAAAGGATTATACAGTATACTGGTCCCCATTTTTTTATTTCTTCGAAAGAAAAAACCCGGTAATACTCATAATCATCATTAAACCCATAAGCCACCAGGGAGCTGTTGGCCCCACAGAGACAGTAACGGCAAGAATAGTAGAAAGAGTGATCATTAACGTAATTAATAAGAGCCAGCGAACCCAGCTTTCACCCGGGATCATCTTCCGGGTAAGAGTTATAACCACAAGACCAAGAGACAGAGCCATAGCGCCAATAATACGAACAGCATACAGCATCAAGGTAACCATTTTCTGGTCTAAGTCTTTCTGTGCCTTGCCAAGAAATTTAATATGATAGGGCAAGAGCCCCGGTGTAAGCAGGTAAAGACCGGCCATAATAAGGCAAAAAACCCCGGTAATATAAAACAGTATTTTAGCGATTTTTATTCTTGTTTTCATCGGTTAGTTCCTTTCAAAATAAAATTTAGCGGTATTTATTGTTTCCCAATCGGGAGTATATTTCATGTAGGCCGCATGAAACAGCATATTAACCTCAATTCTATACGTTCCTTTCTCACGAAAAAAATGCTTTTTAAAAAAAGAGAGCTCTTTATTTTTTGGGTTCCAGGTAAACTCCTGCTTAAAGGCTGCACGCGGTTCAAGCTCAAGAACCCGTATGTCTTCTACTAATTCCGACCGGAATTCATCATATATATATGGCTGTTCATATATATATTCCGTATCATTACCCTTATACACACGGTAAAAATGAATTCCCTTTTTCGGGCTCATTCCCAGCAGTGCAACATTAGAAAACTGGATGCGCTGAACCCGGTCTGTTTTATTCGTAATTACAAGACTAAACGGAACAAGCTCATTTATTGGGAACTTTTTATCAGGGGAATTCAACGTCACCGATATTATTTTCCCCAGATCTTTTTCCAGTTCAGTAACCGGTAATTCTAATTTTCTCATCTCATTTCATACAGCCATACCTCCGGAAATAAGTATACATACAATAACAAAAACAATACATTTTTTCACGCCACATCCTGCCATACCCATTCTATACGTTAGCTATTTTCTTCATATATGTTTGTGTCCTGGATAATAGTGGTATATCTACGAAGTTTACAAAATCTGCACCTTGAGCCTTCAATTCTGATTTAAGCTCACTCTCTAATAATATTCTTTCTATTTTTTGTAATCATCTTATCCAAATGAAAGGAAGAAAATTATTTTTTCAGTGCAGACTGGCTGGAACGTTTTGTTATGCGATTTATTTTTTGCCTTGAAAATCAATAACGTTGGCTTCACTTTTTGAATGTTTTTCTGTTTTTAAATTTTTTACTTTACTTATTAAATGTGGAGAAACGTTCCACTTTTGCCCGCTTTTTGTAATTATGGTAACTGTTTTTCTATTGAACTTAACCAGTGTGCCAATTTGTCTTTCTTTTCCCGGAGGCTCAAAAGTAACTTGTTCGCCAGGGTTGAACTGCATCATTTCATTGTGAGAGTGCATAGTTTCTAAAAACTTAAGACGCTCTACTACTTTATGGTTTAGCTCAATGAGTTCTTCTTCAGATAAATTGTCTATGTTTATAGTCATAGTGCCTCTGTTTTTTCTTCTTTTATGCATACCGTCACAAATCACCGGTATCAAAAAACAGAGCGAAGCGGCGCTTTTTGATGTCCGAGTGCATTTGCCTTGCTAGATTTTGGGCTTGAGTTTCTTTAACCTGGTTGAGGGCATTCTTTTTAGTTTTTGAGTTCTTGGATCTACATCAATTCCTACAGACTCCAGGGCAGTAACACCCAAAACAGGTTCCGTTCCAGGATCTCCAAAAATTATTGTGCCTCCTACTATTTCCCCCATAAATTCGATATCACCCGTTGTAATATCCATTTTTATTTCACTTCCATCAGCAAGTTCATATGTACGCTGTGCTTTAGGTTGAAGTCCAATTGATTCAAGATGATCTCTAGGAACAAGCGAGTCAATTGCACCTGTATCTACAAGAAAAAGGCCTTCCCACGATTGTTCCGGGTTTGCCGGATTTCTAATAGTTACCGTTACGTGTGTTACTCCCATAATTTACTCCATTTTGAATATAGAAATCTAACATCTTATTGAACTGCTGTCTATAATATGGGTTTGGAATATAGTGTCAAGGTAAATTAGTGTAGATAACTGGTCATGTATCAACCTGTCGGAAAGCAAGAAAAAAAAACAATACAGTGATAGCGAGGTAATACAACCTCGCTATCCCATGTGCGCTATATCCGGTGATCTTCCCGGATAATAATCCTGCTGCCGCCGTGAAGACTGGGCTGCCAGTTCTTGGCCGGTTTAACTGTCTTAAGCCTGTCCAGTTCACCAATGTCCTTAAGCCGCACATAGATCTGCTGCCACGCGCATGGCCGGTCCGCTCTTACTTCACACCGGTCTTCCCGTGAACCGCCGCAGGGCCCGTTTAACATATGCTTGGCGCACCTGGTTACGGGGCAAATACCGCCGTATTCATGCAGCACACAGGCTCCGCAGGAGATACATTTCTCAGTCCAGATCCCTCGCTCTTCAAGGATTCCAATGAACGCGGTATCGAGCCCGGCATAAACCGGTTTGGTGGTAAACCGTTCGGCAATGGCCTGTACTCCGGCGCCGCAGCCCAGGGAAAGGACTACATCGTTCCGTTCAACAGCATCCATGGCCATTTCAATAAATATATTATCACACTGACGTTCAATAGTCAGCTCTTCAATTTCAAAATCAAGACCTTTTAAGCGCGACGCGATCCGGAGAGCCGATGAAATAATACTCACTTCTCGTTCTCCACCGGCTAAACAAACAGTAACACAGGTACCGCATCCCAGCACCAATATCTTTTTATGGTCTTTTAATATATCAACAAGCTCCGGTATGTTCTTTCTTTCTGCTACAATCATGTATATACTCTCCTTTACTTAGCTTACAGCTGCTTTTTTCTTTCGCAATGGATTTGGCCCCAATTTACGAACGGTATTTATCATATCATTGACATGATCCACAAA
>JAAENB010000901.1 GCA_024224995.1 bacterium
CTTGCACTATTTAACAACGTTTTTTACCGCTGGCTTGTTTCGCCGCCGCCTCAGCGGCGGCGAGTTACTATACGGATGACTTTTCTGTTAGTCAGTTAGTCCGTGCACGGTCAAAACGACGTTTCTAAGGGCCGGCAAGCATCTAGATAGGGGTAGTCGGGGCCGCTGAACACCGTGCGGGTAGGGCTTTTTTTCTAAAATTTCTCAAAAAAAAGTTATTTAATTTTAAAATTTAAAAATCGAAAATTTGAAACGGGCACTTTTCGCGGCAAGTTTGGTATCGTTCGAAAGGGCATTTTACGCCGAGCAAGAATATCTCATCCGATTTTCGCTAGCCCTTATCAATAGCGAGAAATTCGCCAAAAAGTCGTTAAAATTTAAAATTTTAAAACTCGAAATTAGAGAACGGAGACTTTTCGCGGTAAATCGGGCATCGTTCGAAAGCGCAAGGTGCACGGATCACAAATATCCCATCCTTTTATCGATAGCTCTTTTCAATAATGAGAAATTCAACAAAACGTGGTCAAAATAATAAATTATCAAATTCAAAATTTGAAAACTTAAAATTTTCGCGGCAAATGTGATATCGTTGGAAAGGAAATGTTACGCTGAGCAAGAATATGTGATTCGATTTTGGCTAGCTTTTTTCATTGACGAGAAATTCCATTTTTTGTAAATTTTTTGAGCAGCGTTTTTGCCGTCATTTTTGTTTTGTTTAAAAATGCATATTGACGGAATTTTTTTACCAATTTTCGCGCAGCGTTTTTTTACCGTCATTTTTGTTCATTTTTCGCGTAGCGTTTTTTGCCGACATTTTTTTCGCAGAAATTCTTCCCATAGTTTTGTAGGACGTTTTGGCCATATTTCGCGCAGCGTTTTTGCCACAATTTTTTGTCAATTTTTATTGTTCAGAGTCCATTTCTTCGTCAAATTTTCGGCGTCGTATCATTAATGACACTCAAAAATATGGCGTCGTAGCATAATTGCTGTTAAGCTATTGCGGCGATTCCACTGATCCAACTGGATCAGGAGCATGACCCACAAGTCATTTAGCTATTGCGGCGATTCCACTGATCCAATTGGATCAGCAGCATGGTCCACAAGTCATTTAGCTATTGCGGCGAATACACTGATCCAATAGGATCAGGAGCATCACAAACAAACACCAACAACCACAACAAGCATCACAAAATTCCACAGGGATAGACGACGAAAATTTATCTGATAATCGACGCTGCTCCAAATAATGTGTGCTTGCACTATTTAACAACGTTTTTTACCGCTGGCTTGTTTACCGCTGGCTTGTTTCGCCGCCGCCTCAGCGGCGGCGAGTTACTATACGGATGGCTTTGCTGTCCGTCAGTCTGTCCGTCCGTGCAAGGTCAAAACGCAATAGGTAAGCAACGGCAAGTGTCTAGATAGGGGTAAGCGAGGTCGCTGAACACCGTACGGTGGTCAGATTTTTTCTAAAATTTAGCAAAGACAGGTAATTTACGTTTTAATTATGAAAATCGAAAATTTGAAACGGGCACGTTTCGCGGCACAGTGGGTATCGTTGGAAAGCGCATTTTAGGTCTATCAA
>JAAENB010000902.1 GCA_024224995.1 bacterium
ACAAAAATATTCTTGTTTTGTTTTGTTGTTTTTTTTTTAAGTGTTTTTTTTTGGGAGGGTGGGTTTTGGGGGGGGGGGGGGGGGGGGGGAGTATTTTTCGGGTTTTTTGATTAAGTTTGAGGACCTGTACGCAAAAACAAAGGTCTTTTTTATGCATGAAAAGAAATCGGATAACAGGATGAAATATTTTATTTCAACCAGGAAACCGATCTATATAAAAGATGTTTTTGAACCTTCCGAAGAAAAAGATAAAAGTGACAGGATTTATTATATCGACACACTCTATAATCCCACTTACGCGCTTGCTTCAGCGTATCTATGGAAAAAATGGGGGCGAGGTAAAATTTATTTTTTTCTATTTAGAACTGTCGTTTGCTTATTCACCGGGTGAAACAAATGAAGCCGCCAGCGCAGCATCCGAACCGCCCGGGTTCGCAGCCGTTATTCGGAGAGTCGCTCCTTCAGGCCATGTTCCAAGCTGAATGTCCGTAACAGGACCGGTAATTTGATCCGCCATCAGGCTGCTTCCGGTACCGCCGGAGAAGGCAACACGTACCTGTAAGCCCGATACCGCGTCTGTATTAAGACGAAGAGTTAAATTGTCCCGGCCAATTTTTGAACTGATGAAAGTCATCCCACCGTTCGCGGGAGCCGTTACGGAAACCGTTTCAGTGGAAAGATCACTGGAACTCACCTCGTTGAAGGTTATGGAGTTATACCCGTATATTCCGCCTTCAAAAGTGGTGTCATTCACCGCAATTGCCAGGGCCAGGTCCCCGAGAACTGTTTCAAAATCCGTTGGGTTTGGCAGCGCACCCAGGAGACCGTCCAGGGAAGCGGTCCCATTTTCAGTGTCCGCAACAAGATCGCGAATAAAATCGTCCCCAAAACGTTCATGGAGATAGGTACCAAACAGGAGAAATATCCCGTAATTACCTGAAGGGCTGTTATCTATTAATGGTGCCCGGGGATCTTCCAGCCACCTGTTGACCCAGACCTCGTCATTTCCAAAGCCCGTTACCACCATGGCCAATTCGCTTAAAGATTCATTGAGCCATAGTTCCTCATCGGGATCAGCGCCGTGGTGAATTAGATGCTGGAATTCATGAGCCTGAACCGAGAGCATATAGTTAGAATCAGGAGCGTGGATAGCGGTATTGATGTGAAGCATCTCGTGCTTATTTGAGGTGGGTCCATCTGTTTGATCATCTATCCTGAAGTATCCATCAAAGGTTTTGCCCATGAATCCTTCCATTTCATACATGAATAGATAGATCCTGTCATCATTATCAAATACATCAGGAGGATTCCCAAACAGTTCTGTTGTTATTTCGTAAATACCCGCATGGCAGTTTGCGGGAGTTGACCAGTTCCAGGCTGTTAAGATCGTGTCAAGAGCCTCCATGTTAACAGTGTTCCCCCATGCGTCGTACTCAACAAGAGCATATACGTGTTTACTCCGGGCTCGAACATGGGCATAGATCTGGGTATTCTGTGGAGGCATAACTGAGAGATCCCATATCCACCACTTATTTTCGTCAGTAAGCGGATAATCACAGCTTGATATGGTCGTCAGCATAATAATAATTAATAAACTTTTAAGAAACTTTTTCATATTACTTTTCCTTTTTTATAAATTTGCTATTATATACAATTTTTTGAACAGGGGGACATCTTGTCAATATAAAAGTGTCTTTTTTTTAAAGAAACTCCATTTGTGGCTGTGGGATTAATCCTGCCAAAATTTTTCTTGAATTTGGCCGCTAAAATGGTATAATATAAACAAATATTATTAAATTCCGGGGTAATTGTGGAGCCAACATCATTTACGGATTCAAGTGTTCTTGAAAGCATTTATAACAGGTTTTTCACCGCGGGCAATGTCTTTCTTAAATTCGGGACTTTGAATATCAAGATAAAATATCTTGAATACAAAAACGGTATGATCTACCTGAAAATTAAGGAAGGGCAGCATAAACTTGATACTGCTATTTTATATATCAGGCATGGTGATGAGGTTATTTTCTCACATATCAGGTTTAACTCAAAAAAAGATGATTATCATCTATTTGAGCTTGAAAATATCCAGATCCTTAAAATGCACAGAAAAGAAGAAAGAAAACAGTTCGATTCTTCTCAGGATGATACAGGCGCTGAGATATTTTTATCAAGCATAATTTCCGATTTTGTGATCAGGGAGAGCCTTGGAGAAGAGAGAAGGCATTTAAAGAATATAAAAGAGGATATTTTATTTAAGTTTGAGAACCTGTACGCAAAAACAAAGGTCTTTTTTATGAATGAAAAGAAATCGGATAACAGGATGAAATTTTTTATTTCAAACAGGAAACCGATCTATGTAAAAGATATTTTTGAACCTTCCGAAAAAAAGGATAAAGGAGACAGGGTTTATTATATCGACACGCTATATAATCCCGATTACGCTCTTGTAAGAGATAATATTGTGTCGGAAATATCGGCTCCTTTTTTATATAAGGGGATGATCCCTTTTGGGTATTTACAGGTAAATGACCAAAAACCCCTTAGTGAGAAAGCCTATTCAAAGATCAGGAAATTCTGCCTTTCCGTATCGGAGCTCATGTCCAGGGACGACAGCATTATAAAAGCATCGGAAGACCGGATCAATGTAACCGATTTTTCCGAAGGCGGCATGGGAATAGTCTTTAAAGAAAGAGTCTTGATTAAGCATTTTAAGGTCGACAGCTACATACATTTTATTCTTTATCTTCCCAATAATCAGCATGCCTCAGTGCTCTGTATAGTGAGAAATATCAATCTCATGGACAAATCCTTTTATAAAGTAGGCTGCGAGATAATAAATATTGATGCCATTGGAGAAGTGGCCTATTTTGAATTTTTAGATTCATTATAGAATAGGCCTGTCTGTGACTCAAATAAAACTTGACTATATTTTATATTTTATTATACTTATCGTCAGGTAAGCTGTATTAAGCGGCTTACAGAGGTTTCACTTTTTTATTATAAGACTCATTATTAAAAAAATCAAAATAATTAAGGAAAAAATCATGATCAAAAAAACACTCACTTTAACGCTCTCTTTAACACTTATTGGCCTCATGCTCTTTATTGTTACCTGCAAATCAAAAAATGATTCAAAAGATGGTTCAAAAAATACTGAAGCAGTGGTTGAAACAGGGAACTCGGTAGAGCCTGAAGTAAAGGCTGGAGCATACTATACAGTAAAAGAAATGAGCCAGGGCGATATCTTATGCTATATTACCATGGCTGATGAAAATGGGAATAACCTGCACATGAGCGCGGCATTTGCTATCTGTGAAGACGATTCCAGGTATCTCAATAAAAAAGTTTCCATAGCAAAAACCGAAATTGCCAATCTTAACGATTGCGAAAGTAACGAGCCATGCGGTAAAACAAAAAAAGAAAAAATCATAGCAGAATTATCTCTTGCGAAATAAATATTCTTTTTAGCTGAGTTTCTTAGAACAGGGTAATAGTTTCTTGCTTTTTGGGATTGAGGGATACAGCGCACCGTATCCCTCGTCACCCTTTTTATTTACAGTTTTCCTTCTTTCTCAAGTTTATATATATCCTCAGGCGTAACAAATTTCGTACCCAGAATTCTGCGGGCGGACCGTATCTTGTCAATTTCAGCGGTACCGGTGATAACCCTGGCCCTATTGTCCGCAATGGCCTCCTTGATAGATTCTTTTGACATGGGAACAGTAATGTACAGGGGTGACGTAACTATCCGCCCGTTTGACAGTTCTCCCACAAGTTTAATTTTAACCGTACAGGTAGAATCAGGAAAAATATTTTTATTAAATACAAGAGTATCTTTGGCATACTCACCGGCATCCAGGGATGTTTTGCTGATAAAATTTTCACTGGGATAGGCCGTCATTTCAGCACCATTCTTTCCGGAGCAAGGCAGGCACGTCACATGAGCGTTGAAAAAATTGAGAGGCATGTCGAAAATATTTTTTATTTTGATTTTTACAATATACGTATCGCCCTGTGGAACAGCTATCCGGTCATAGGTGATAGGGATCACCGCAGTACCCATGCGGCTGGATATCCACTGGATATTAGGAAAGGTCACTTCTTTTCTCGCGGTTATACTGGTACCCGTTTTGTCGGTTATACTGACCGTTGCCAAAAAATTTGATGTAAAAGATTTTTGCTCCCTGTTGCCGTAATTGTGGCTCACAATGCCGGCATTGGTCCGCGCGCTTTTCCCATCACCAAAATCCCACTTATAGACACAGGAACCTTCAAGCCCCTGCATCTCAATGACTTCAAAATTGATCTCACCCAGCCTGGAGCTGCTAAAGGTACTTTTTAATTGGGCCATTGGCCTGTTCTCACATTTAATAACACGAACAGCAACCTCTTTATGATCAAGCATATTCATAGTATCACGGACAAAAATATGTATCTTCTTTTCCCCGGGAGCCTTATAGTTCAAAATAACAGAGTCTCCTTTTTTACCGGAAATACGGTAATTAAGGGTATTTGTTTTACCCCGGGGATTTTCGGCTTTAACGGAGACCAAAAAATCTTCACCGGAGCAGACGGGATTTTTTTCCACAACAACTTCATCAATCATCTTCACCATCTCAATATCGGTTATATTTACCCTTGAGAGGTCAATCCCGGACTCTTCCCATGTTTCAGATGATAATTGCTTAATGGAATTTTTTTTTCCGTTGTCATTAATTTCATGTTTTGTATTGGAACCAGGCCCGGTGATAAAGTTGACAATGACCGCAATAATAATCACGCTCACAAAACAATAAATTGCTTTTTTGATGTCCATGTAGTGCTCCTTGCTTTTGTAATCGCTAGTTCAACAGGGGGAAGGGGGCTTCTCCCCCTGTTGCGGCGCAGTGTTAACAGTGCGCATTTGAAAGATTAATGGATAATCACTGTGAACCTTTCCCATGATCCGATCGCGGAACGGTTGGCGTTGGCTTTCCCGTTGCTTTCCGCAACAACATATTTGTTATGAACACTTTTTAGTGAAATAATGTCATTGTTTCTTAGCCCGCCGCCGGGATTGGAATGATTGATCAGGGTAAAAGTTTCCCAGGAATAGGCGACACTCCTGTTCCCGTCTAAATTACCATTTGACTGAGCGCTCAGGTAATAATTATTAACAGTACGAATATTGATCTTACCACCATCCATAACAGCAGAACCGGGCGCTTCAAGAGTAAACCGTTCCCATGACCCAATCGCGGAGCGGTTTGCGTTAACAGAATTACCGCCGCCGCTTTCAGCCACCATGTATTTGCTATGAGCGCTTTTTAATGAAACAGTCATACCATCGGTACTCTTGATAACTTTCACAGACGAAGCTTCATCATTGAAGCTGCCCAGGCTTGACGTATCAGAGGAATAGACCATTGCGGTACCGCCAAAGTTGGTGTGTTGATAAAGCACCACCCTGTAATCAGGATCAAAAATACGGACACTGGAAACCCTGTCGTTCCCAATATCATCGGACAATTGCGAATCAGATACCTCGCCAAAATAGCATACCGGTATTTCCTTGTAACCGCTGTCTTTAAAAATACATGCCACAGGAGCTGCATGTTTTTCAATTTTCATGGATGAAGCGGAATCATTCCAGGGCACCAGGCCATTGTCGCAATAGTAGCTCCAGCTATGGCCTCCATAGTTACCATGTTCGTATAAAGTAACTTTATACCCGGCCTTGACCTTGATACTTGAAACCGCGTCATTCCAGGGTAGTGAGGAAAGGTTCGTTGTTTCATAGTAGTCCTTTGAACTACCGCTAAAATTCGCGTCTTTATATATTGTAACAATTTTTTCGGCAGGAAGACCGGTTTCCGTATCCAGGTAATATCCGCCGCCCTTTACAGTACTTTCTATTTTCCCGTAATATGAGCTTTCCGATGTCTGAATCCCTGTATTGTTTCCTGTAGGATTAGACATTGATGTCATAATAAAATGGTCCGGGGCAACGGCATACGTTTCAGTTTTCCCCAGGTGGCCTCTCCATGTAGAGCCGGTGTCATTATAAACATTCAGGCCAAAAGCGTTAACCACCTGGTTGGCCAATTTTCCCGCAATTTCTTCATAGTCAATAAAACCAAGGAAATCAAAGGCATTTCCCCAGAAACCGCCTTTGCTCTCAACTTCCTCAAGGATCATTTCGTACAGTCCCTGGTAGAGGGCAAGCGCGCCAGCATCAACCATGTCAGTAGTACCATGAAAATAATTCATCTCTTTTCCATTCAGATAATTTACGTACCATAGCTGCCCGGAACAATGAGTGCCTTTATTATTCTCTCTATTGGTACTGAACTGGCTGAGCCAATACTCTTTAGAGCTGTTGATATAGGAATGGATCCTGTAATAGGAGTCAATTGAGGCCATTGTATCTGCGATCTCTTCAAGAAAAGGCCTGTAATTTTCTTCATCGGCGTCCAGGGGTTTGAGCACAACATCCGTGGAACGAACCCATTGAGTTTTTTGCGTGATCAAACCGGGTTTTCCGTGTTCCAGGTCATTGGGATCAATGCTGGTGGGAATTCCCAGCCAGTTTGTATTGAGACTTAACTCTCCGGAATCCAATGTATTATGACGAATATGATAACCATTATCGATCATCATGCCGGAGTGTGACCAATACCCGCCAAAACCTGCGGTTAATGTAGCGCCAATAAATCCACTGGGACTACCTGTTAATATTATATCACCCTTTGAAGCATTAATCGTATAGGGTTCAATATAGACGATATCCCCAAATAAAGACGTTGAAACTAAAAATAGAAAAGAGATAAGAATAGATAATTTGAATTTTTTCATTGAATGACTCCCTTTTTTTTTATTTTTTTGTAATTTTTAATGCGGTTGAATAACCGTCTAGACGGTTTTATAATTGTAGACTCTTGCACATATTCATATTTTTGTCAATAAAAAATTATTTTTTTCCGGGAATTAGCCGATAACGATTTAAAAAATGCGCAAATAAAGAGGAAAGAAAAGGGGAAGCGGTCTATTTTGAATTATTACGGGGTTTAAGAAAAATAAGCTCTGTGCGGTAAACAAGAAAGCAATTATATTGTTCATCGTATTCACAACTGACGATTTCTCCTCCACGAGTTGTTCCCGCAGTAGTGGAATTGCATGCCCCGTTGGAATCGCATGTTACGGTAACACCGCTGAAAATTTCAATGAATCGCGACTGTGCCATCATTGAAGCCGTTTGCCTGGCAGATAATTTTATTGCTTTCGGGTTTCCCAGCTGCCTCGTAGCCAGGCCCCCGGTTTTCACGGTAAAAGCATCCCCGCCGGGTTCAAGACGTTCTTTCCAGGGACCGGCTCCGGGCGTATTCCTGCTTTCCATATCTTTCAAAAATGATATGAATTTTTCATAAAATATTTTTTTATCATCCTTATCATCCTTATCTTTTTTTCTTTCCTTCTCTTCCTTCTTTTCTGTTTTCTCTATAATGCCGAATATAGGGATACGGTAGACCAGTTCACAGTTATCATCAGCATCAAATTTTTCCGTTACAATGCATCCTCCTTTTAAAAGAAAGGTGGCGGCTTTTTTCTCATGCGGCAATTTTTTTGTTTTATTTTTGATGTTATTTATATAGTGGTCAATAATGCTTTTCCGGGCCGCGAAAAGCGCTTTACGTGATGTTCTTATTTGCCGGATAAATTTACCGGAAAAAACGGTTTCTTTTTTGGCAATTACCCGTACTTGTAAAAAATCCGACTCTTCTGTTTCATTGGCCAGGTACACTTCGCAATTGTTTATTTCAAGTGGTTTTTGGGGATAGGTAATAATTTGCCTGAAGCATGAGAGTAGTGCAAATAAGATAGAGAGCACAATTACTGCATTTTTATTCATTGATACTATCCTTTCCCCTGTTTGAGATCAATACTATCTTTCTGATATCAAAGAATCAAGTGGTTTTTGTTTTTTTATTTTGCTCTACTGTTCCGGTTTGATTTTAAAGTAATCAACTTTGCTATTAAGGATATTTGCAATGTTTGCGTTTTCATTCGTGTTGGCCGCTATCTCCTCGGAGCCGGAGCTGATAACCTGGGAGATTTCATTGATACGGCCTATTGATTGAACTATTTCCTCCATTGCTGTTCTCTGTTCACCTGTAGCGTGTTCAATACTTTCTGCTTTCATGTTGATGTTTTTAATTTCCCGGTCCATGCCCATACCTTTTTTGATCTGGTCCCCGGCAAATTCCGATATCCTGTTTACTATGCTGTCTATGGCATCCACACCGGTTATTATACTGGTAATACTGTCCACAACGTTATTAACTATGGTTAATTCTTTTTGTATTTCTTCTTCACTGGTATTGATAAGAGCATCGATTTCACTGACGCTTGAGGCGGTATTATCTGCCAGTTTGGAAATTTCTTCTGCTACAACGGCAAACCCCCTGCCGGAATCACCGGCACGCGCCGCTTCAATGGAAGCGTTAAGTGAAAGGAGATTTATTCTGTCAGATATGTCATTGATAATATTTACGATATTACTCATCTGCTGTGAGTTGGCAACAATATTGTTCATGCTGGCGTTCATCTCTTTAAGAAGTTTTTCTCCTGTCATGGCCTGGCCCGTAATTAATTTTGTCTGACTGAGAGCGTTTTTAATATTTTTTTCCATTTCTTCTATTGTTTCTGACAGGTTTACCATTGTAGACTCCAGTGACTGAAGACTGGTACGCTGATCTTTAGTCCCCTGGGAGACCCGGTTTATATCGGCGGATATTTCCTCGATAGAGGCGGTAACTTCCTCGACTATAGCAGCCTGGTCCTGGGTGTCGTTGGCGAATGATCTGGTGATACCTGAAATTTCGTCCGTGGAAATTTTAAGCTGGTGTGATGCTTTGTTTATATCATAAATCATCTCAGTAATGTTTTTGCGCATGATATTTATACGTTTGTAAATTTCTGTAAGGTCATCGGTAACAGCGATTTTAGCGGCATCGGTATCAAGTTTGCCGAGTCCCATATTGTCGACATGGTTAAGGATGATCTTTATTTTATCCTTAATTGTTTTGGAAAGAGCTAAAAGCAGGGTCAAGGCAGCGGAGAAACCGAAAATTATTATGCCCAGAAGTTTTACATATGAGAAGGATGTAGAGAAACCGGACGCTTCCATCTGAAGCAGAAAATGGCCTATTATGCCAATGACCGGTATGCCGATCATTACAAAGGTTGCGGTGAATATCCGTGTAAGAAAATTAATTTTTAACGCTATTTGTGACATCGATACATTTTGAAATAATCCCGCGTCAAGAAGTTTCTGGATAAAAATTTCTGTTAGCAAAAAATACAGGATCCCTCCAAAGGGAGAAATAACCGGTACCAGGATCCAGAGGTTTAATTTCTGGATAAAAGTCAGATCCCCTAAAATTGTAAGGGGAGCAAATACCATGGCCAAACCAACTATCCATCTTATGAAAGAACCAATCCCATGAATTTTCGGCAGTTGAAAAAAACGTCTTCGAGCTTTAAGGAAATTATCGTTCGTAACAGGTTCTTTTTTTATCACTTTATCAAAATAGGCGCTAATTGGAGACAGGTATATAAAATCGCACAGCAGAGTGGTTGTCATTGATATGGGCAGCGTTACTATAAGGATTATTGTAAACAGTCTCAACTGCTCTGTTGACAGGTTTATGTTTGTGGAGATATAAAGGATAAGCAACGGGACAAGGAGGAAATAACTTATTAGCTCCGTTGAAAAAATGAATTGGTATTTGAATTTTTTTAGTTTTGCATGAAGTGTTTCATTCATTTGCTCAGATCCTTCCTGTAGTTAATATAACCATTTCAATTCCAATCAAAAAATAGAAGCGAGAACCTTTTTTTTCAATTTTGGGCTCGATACTTCATAAACTACTACACAGTTTTGATCCTTATCATAGGTTTCTTTAATCACTTTTCCATTTTTGACAATTTTTTTAACTTCATTTCCTACTTCACGATACATACTATCCCATTCTTCGGTGATCATACTTCCGGCTCCCTCAATACGTGTTCCTTTGAACTTCTCCAGAATTATGTATTGCGCGTTTAAGACGGCGGCATTTTTTGCCGTTTCTTTCCGTTTAGTAATATCCGTAATCCCTTGTTTGGGAATACCCGTTCCTCGCCAGCGAAATGTGTCCTTATTGAACCAACCATCTGTGACAGTAACCTCACCGCTTTGAACCTGCTCGCTCCGGCAGGCCGAGGTTGAGAGGGGGCCCACAATCAACACCGAGGAAAGAAGCATAATAACTGCGGCAGCAGCACGCCAGTTGGGAAGACTTTTTTTAGATATCCCGGGAACAGTAAACTCGTCAATAGTTCGCAAGAGTTTTTCATTGTCAATATTCATAAGAAGCATTTTTTCAACTGAAGTAAATTCTACACCCGATCCATTAAGAGCTGATTCCCGCTCTTCAAGAAGCCTTTCTTTAAAAACGGTATCGTATTTTGCCATAAGAAGCACGGATTCAACGCGAACACGGCTCATTCCGGTATGTAATTGGTTTTCGTCTGAGGCTTGCGGT
>JAAENB010000903.1 GCA_024224995.1 bacterium
AGAGACGTTGCATGCAACGTCTTTACGGATTGGTTTCCGGAGATTTGTCCCGGATCAACACCACAGAGGGGTTAAACCCCAAATAAACACCGTGTCAACACCACAGAGGAGGAATCCCAAATAAACACCGTGAGGGCACGGCACGCCGTGCCCCTACACGTACCGAATCCCCTCGCAGGGGTCGCACTCCTTCCCGGAATCTCCATAGCCCTGACCGGAAACCAGCCAGTAAAGGCGTTGCACTGCAACGTCTCTCAGAACCAAACCCTGGCCGGAGCATCTTCGTAAAACAGACCCCGGTATCACCACAGTTTCTTCTGTATTTTTCCCCGTTCGACGGGGTCCGCTCTCTCAAGAAACTAAGATTTCCGGAATCCCCTGAAAAAATCAGCATAAATTTTTAACCAAAAATAGCCGGAATTGGCCAAAAAACTTGACACTATACCGCTTTTGTTGTATATTATATGGATACGATTTCAGCACCCCTTTAATCAGTATCAACAATTATCACCGGAAAATCGATTTTGAAGAAAAGAATATGCCAGAGTGTATCTTTTCATTTTCTGATTGCCCGGTTTTTGACAGGATAATTAAAAACTTTTAATTACATTAGAAGTATAACTTTTTAATGCTGCGAGGGAATGTATGAAACTATTAAGATTATTACCTATTTTTTTACTGTCCATAATGATGTTTATGGCCCCACCTTTTTTGTATTCACAAAAAGATTATACCGGCACCATAAAGGATTTTGAAAAAGCCTATTTTCTTGATAAACATAATGAAAAGAATAAGAAGATGTATTATAAAGCACTTCTTAAAGCAGGGGACCGGCAATACGAAAAAATTGACCTTAAAAACGCGGCTGATAATTATTTAAAAGCGCTCTCTTTGTATAATAGTAAAATACTCAAGGATAAATTGAGATCAATTTCGGATATAAACAGGTTTCGAAATAAAAAAACAAAAAAAAACAGCCTGTTTTTGCAAAAAAATATTTCAATACTGGTCGTTATGAGCTGTGTTTTACTGGTTGTAATAATGGCGCTCGTAATATGGGAAAAGGTCTTGAAAAAAAAGAGCCCTAAATCTTCTTCAGCAATGCTCGCGAATATGCCTCCGCTTGATGAATTACAACACTTCGATGAAGAATGCTACTCCGATGTGGTCCGGGCAAACCGTTTGCTTGCCCTCAATCGAGAGCTTAAAAAATCTTCTCTGAACGGTGAGATTGTTCAGGAATACATTTTAGAACTGAATCATGAATTAAAAAGCAGTATTTTAGACCTGGTTGAAAAAAAATTAGACAACGCTGTTCCTGAAGACACCTCGTCGAATGCGTTCCTTGAAATCCTCATGCCCCTCATAACCGACGAAAATAGCGCTATTCAGGATAGAACAATAGGAATTGTGAATAGCTTTTTACCCTCCCATAATTCGGGTAATTCACAGGAAACCAATTTGCTGCGATCCCTGGGAGTTATGGCAGACTCAAAAACCGGAAGAAAAAATCATTCTCTTAATGTCGCTGAATTATCCTACAAGATCGCTTGTGAACTGGATCATCCTGAGATTGATCCGGAAATGGCCCGGAAAGCAGGTCTAATCCACGATGTTGGCCTCCTGGAAATAGACAGTAGTATTATGCTTGAGAACCGGGAGTCGACATATGATTCTTCGCGGGGCCGCCTTACCAATATTTCGCAAGAACAATACGAAATTATTAAAACTCATTCTCTGAGAGGCCTGCGCCTTATGAATTTCACCCGGATACCGCCTATTATAAAAAACGGCATACAATATCACCATGAGAGACTCGACGGAAGCGGCTATCCCAACGGCCTTAAGGGTGAAGAAATTCCCCTCATAGCCCGGCTTATTGCCGTGGCCGATTTTTTTGAATCCCTTACCTCGCAGCGTCCCAATAGAAAGGCAGTACCAAAGCGGACCTGCCTGGAAATGCTTATCTCTTCCTCAGGAACTCATTTTGACAGGGATATTGTGCAAGCCCTGAAAAGGCTCATCCCCGTCAATATAACCCATCAAGAAACCGTTCAAGAAACCGTTCAAAATAGAATAGGAGCTGCCATATGAATCATATACTAAAAAAAGCGCAGATTGTCACGGTTTCGGGCGGAAAAGGCGGAATTGGAAAAACTTTTTTTACAATAAATTTCGCACTTGAACTGAAGAACAGGGGATTCAGGGTACTTATCTTTGACGCGGATCTGAACCTTTCAAACGCCAGTATACTCTTAGGGATAGATGACAATAAAAATTTTAAATATTTCCTGGAAGAACGAATCCCCATTAGTGATGTGATACAAAAGGGTGTAGGCGGAATTGACGTGTTGTATGCCGGCAATGATCCCGGTGATGTTATGACGGTGAGAAATAAGGAATACTCGGTAATTGCCAGGGGTCTTGCCCAGGTTCAGGAATTCTATGATTTTATTATTGTTGATACCCAGGCGGGATTGAACATGTTTAATCTCAAACTTATGCTCGACACGTCCCAGCAGGTTTTTTTTGTAACCAATCCTGAAGTTACGGCGCTGGTAGATCTGTACAAAGTAATTAAAGCCGCTTCATTTAAAAGACCGGGTAGAACATTTAACATTGTAATCAACCGGGCGGCTTCGGCAAAACAGGCCGTGGATATATATTCAAAGATATCCGATGCTGTTTACCGGTTTAATATCAAGTCGAACCTGGAGTTTATGGGATATATTCTTGATGATCATAAACGGGTGCTGGAATCGATTCAAAAAAGGACTCCAATATTATTGCTTCATAAAGAAGGGACCATTAAATCCTGTTTTTCACTGGTGGCCAATAACTTTTTAAAAAAATCCAGGATTAAGACGAAAAAGAATCTGGTGTACGCGCTTATCAATAAGTAGCGGCATGGCACTCCTCCCCAGGCGCCGAGTATCGTTTATGATTTTTCCCCGGGATCCTTTTCGCGGTATTCAGTTGGAGTTATTTTCATAACTTTCAGAAAGGCCCGGTTAAAGGTGCTTAAGCTTTCAAACCCCGTTGAAAAAGCGATCTCTATTATTGAACTTTTTGTTTCCCGTAGTTTTTTTGTGGCCTCCACAACGCGGAGTTCGTTAATATATTCGTTGATCTTTTTGTTGGTATATAATTTAAAATACCTGCTCAACGAATCGTGGTGCATGTTAAGAGAGGCGGCCAGGGCTTCCCGTGATATGTCGGAGTTATAATTTTCATGAATATATGACAGCGCTTTTTTTATTTTTATTTCAATACTCGCGGTAATAATCGATTTTTTCTTCTGATTTTTCGCGCTGCTGATTTCTTTATATAGAAATGAGTTATCAATCTCTTTTACCGCGTGGCTTAAAAAAATCGTAAGGATATTCGCGTCATCACTGGTAAAGGAGCTCTCAGAAGGAGGATTTTCAAGAAAACAGACTCCTGTTGTCTCCCCCCGTGATTGAATGGGAAGGCAAATAGTATTTCCCGAAATGATAAATGTACCTTTATTAAAAACCATATCAACAATATCAGCGGCGTAATCAATTACTCCCGGGACAATTTCATTTTTATGGGCTTTTAATTCCAGGTTGTCTTCTTCATTTACCAGGAAGATATACCCCGCCCCGGCAGAGGCGATAATCATGATCCTTGACAAAAGAGTATCAAGCAGTTTTGATAGATCCGAAACAATACTAATATCACGGCTTAACCGGTTTCCCCCCTGCCCCGATTCCCTGGAAATAAGATCCCTGAGAGCGGTAAAATCATTAAGCATTTCCATATATAACTCTTTGCCGATCGCGTCAAAAAACTGTTCCCGGTTCTGCTCGTCAATGGTTTCCTCAAGCTGAATATTTAATTCTTCAACTTCATGGAAAAGATCAATTAATTTGTCCTGCAAAACATGGGCCATTGAGAGGATAATTAGAATAAAAGAGAATTCCATAAGATATATTGACGTATACAATGAACTACTAATACACATATCATTAAGAGCGGTAAAAAAGAATAATATCAGTGATATTAATATCGGCAGGGCGTATTTTTTGCTGTCATTGACAAAATGCTTTATAATAAGATATATCAAAAAAATAAATCCCGCGATCATTGAGAGATATTGAACCTGGAATATAATTCCCGGTTCTCCCGTATAATAGGTAATACGGATATTTGCCCCCAGGGTAATTTTTTTTATAATAGTCGTATCAATGGAAAGAGTCAGTTCATTATGGACTGTCAAACCGAGTACAATTAACATCCCAAACCAGGTTATAACGGCAATGGAAATCTTTTTTGAGAAAAAATCAGTATAATTGCTGATAAACCAATAAATAGCGATACAGAAAGATGAGAGGCTCACATACTGGAATCGCTGCCAGAATATTCCCTGTTCAACTGAGCCTGAATAATACAAACCAACGGTAAAAATATTATACAGGGTAATAGCAAAACAGGTAAACGCGAAACTGATATTCACTCTATCTGACGGTCTTCGGATAAAGAGGAGCAGGTAATATATTCCAACATAAAAACAGATTGATGTTGTAAAAGTAATTGCCAGTATAATCCAATTCATAATAAACAGTGTTTTTTATATGAAATTTTATTGACGTAAAACGATTTTTATACTATAAGTATAATTGCTTTTGCAAATATGTCTACTATTTATTTTTATAAAGTTAGATAATAAATTTCTCGAAGGTTGTCTTTAGTGGTTGAAATAAAAATTGAAGAAAAAAACACTATTATTATAATTCATTTTTCCGGGATGCTCATGATTAGTACAATCGACAGCATAAAGGAAATAGTTGAAAAACAGCTTGAAAAAGAAAAAAAAGTCATAGCTTTTAATATGAGAAAACTGGATATGATTGATTCTGTTGCCATGAATTTTCTTTTTAAATATTCAAAAATAGCCGCAGGAAAAAAGATTAAACTGCTGATTTATGACGTAAATGAACCAATTCAGAAGGTTTTCAAGGTCATTAAGCTCGACAAAGTAATCGACATTATTTCAAAAAATACTTTTGAGATAGATTATCTCACAAAAGACTAGCGCTTTGGCCGCGAAGGGTGCTCATTTAAAAAGAACGACTCTATTTCGACCTTCTTCTTTAGCCTTATACAATGCGTCATCAGCTAATTTTATTATCTGTTTGGATTTTTCATCGCTTTCGTCCGGTATCATCTCTAATGAAGACACACCAAAACTGGCAGTTACAGAGAGTTTTTTCCCGCCCGAAATGTCGAAAGTATGATTCTCTATCACTTTACGGATTTTTTCCGCGGCACTATACGCTCCACTTTTATCGGTTTCAGGCAGAATCACAACAATTTCTTCTCCTCCATATCGTGCTATAATATCTACTTTCCTAACATTATTTTTTAATATTGAGGCAACACCAACTAAAACATCATCACCTGCTTGATGACCATGAACATCATTTACTTTTTTAAAATGATCAATATCTATCAGCAACAGACTCAAATGACGCTTGAAACGTTTTGTTCGTTGAATTTCCTCATCTAACCTGGTACGAAAATATCGCCTGTTGTATATTTGCATTAACTCATCTGTTACGGACAATTTCTCGATCACGCGATAGGCGTCCGATAGCTTTCGGGACAATCTCGAAATAAGAAAAAAGATAATGACCAGCAAAAACAATGATATTGCGACGCTTAAGCCGAGAAAAATCATCCGGTTAGCAGCCATTTGACGGCTTATTTTAGTGATATCAAAAGAAACACTGATCCCTCCACGAACATCACCAATCTTGTACCCCTGTTTGCCATGGCATCCCAAACATCCCTTCTCAACATACAGGGGCGCCATATACCGGTAGGTTGAGTCTTCATTTTCAACTATCGTTGCGTATCTTTCCTTCTTGCCTTTCTCAAATTGATTGAGAGCTCTTTTTTCGAAATCATCAGGAATATTATTGGGGTTGAGCGGCAATAAACTGGTGATATGATATTTGAAATCACCTTCCTTTTCAGCATATTCCGATATCTCGCGGGTCATCAAAGCCGGATTTTTCTTCGTATACACCACTCCATCTTTAGTTTGTATGTCGGGATTTTCAAGATAAGGGTTGGAAACTATACCTTCAACCTTTTTTACGAATACGCCGCCATAACTGGCATTCCATCTTCTGGCGAGAACAATATTATTGAAGTGGCCCTTTGCGGTGGTCAAAAGCTGGTCTTTGATGACCTGGTTCGACCTGAACACAAAGCCCATAAAAATCCCCATCAGAAAAAGTACAATAACAAGGCTGATGTTAATAATAAACTTTTTCCAGATTTTACCTTTTTTCAATGTCTTATTTTTCGACATTATTTCCACCAGGTCCTTGTATTCATTAAAGCTGCTTTCTATAATACAGGCTTTTGGGGCACTGAGTCAAGCAAAAATGCATAACAACGCATCTTGTCCCATCAATTTTTTCAATCATAGTCAAAATTTAAAATAAATCTATTTAATTCAAAGTAATAACAACATGTCCTTTTTTATGCCCCTTTTCAACATACCGGTGAGCCTCAACAATTTCTTCCAACGGATAAATCCTATCAATAACCGTCTTAATTTTACCAGCCTCAACAAGCTCTTTAAGAAATATTAAATCATCAATAGTAATCTTGTCTTCCATGTTATAATTCTTAACAACATTAATATAAATCCCATTCTTCTTTAAAGATTTTTTCCCTTTTGACTTCGGCAGCTTATCTACAGCGTCAAAGATAACATCATAGGATTCAGTACCTTCAGAAAAGTCATCGTTAGTATAATCAATAACGGTATCGGCACCCAATGATTTCACCATTTCTAAATTTGAAGTACTGCAAACACCCGTAACTACAGCGCCGAAGTATTTGGCAAGCTGCACCGCGAAAACACCAACACTTCCGGAAGCACCATAGATAAGAACATTGTGCCCATTTTGAATTTTTGCCATTTTAAGTAAACTTAACGCGGTTAGCCCACCGGTAGCAGTCCCGGCGGCAGCTTCTTCAAACGTCATATTGGCAGGTTTTATGGCAATAAAACCCTCTTTAACATACCTGGCGTTCTCAGGAAGGCATATATACTCAGCATAAGCGCCAAAAACAAAACCGGAAGTGGCAAAAACCTGGTCCCCCACCTTAAAACGTTTTACTTCTTTGCCAACAGCTTCAATTTCTCCGGCTAATTCCATCCCAAGAATGCTTCTTTTTGGTTTTCTAATGCCTAAATATAATCGAAAGGGGATCATTTGCCAGACGGGAACATTGAAACTACGAATTCTCACATCCCCAATGTGGCAGGTTGTTGCGTAAACTTTTATCAACACTTCATTGTCTTTGGGGCTGGGCTTTTCTACATCTTTTAGCTGAAGAACTTCCGGTGGACCATATTTTGTACAAATTATTGCTTTCATAAAAAATCCTCTAACTGCTTAATTTACAGGTTCACTTTTATTTTAAGGGCGTTTCAGTTATTTTGTCAAATATAATATTAATGCGTTTATGTTTTGAGCGCAAATCAAACGGGGCCGCACTTTGCCATTTTCTGTTGCAGGTTCATCTAATGAGCTGATAATTCCTGAAGTATCATTTAAAGATATAAAAAAATACTTGCCAATCATCAAATTACTTTGTAAAATATTTTTTTGACTAATAACGTTACGCATGCCAATATCAGAATATGGAAATAGTGGGAATATATGAATATTGATAAGATAAGAGAAAAAAAGGCCTTCATTTGTGATATGGATGGTGTAATTTATCATGGAAATGAACTTCTTCCCGGTGTTCCGGAATTTGTTGATTGGCTGCAAAAAGAAAACAAAAAATTCCTATTTTTAACGAATTCATCGGAACGCTCTCCTAGGGAATTGCATCAGAAATTAAACAGGTTGGGATTGAATGTATCTGAAGATCACTTCTACACAAGCGCGTTAGCCACCGGCAGTTTTCTTCAGTTGCATAGCCCGGGAGGAAGCGCTTATGTTATAGGAGAAGCAGGATTAATTAATGCGGTTTATGACGCGGGACTTACGATGAATAATATTACACCTGATTATGTCATAGTAGGTGAATCCAGATCGTACACGTATGAAACATTGACACACGCGGTTAACCTGGTATTGAATGGAGCCAAACTGATTGGAACGAATCCGGATCTAACAGGTCCAATAGAAGGCGGAATCGCGCCTGCAACAGGATCACTAATCTCTCCAATTGAAAAAGCTACAGGAAGCAAGGCTTATTTTATTGGAAAACCCAATCCCCTGATGATGCGTCATGCGTTAAAAAAGTTATCTTCCAGAAGAGAAGATACAGCGATAATTGGTGATCGAATGGATACTGATATTGTTGCAGGGATAGAGTCTGAAATTGAAACGGTACTTGTATTAACCGGAGTTACATCCGAAGAAGATTTGAATCAATTTGCCTATCAACCAGGATATATCCTTGATGGAGTTTTTCAAATTCCATAGAGCTTTTTGATTGCATCAATAGTTCCATTCTTTTTTATTATTTTTAACCCTTGATTAAAATCTTTAACCAACTGTTTGTGGTGAGGATTCTTTTTGGAAAATCCAATATGAAAATATTGCGTTTCCAGCTCAGGTGTTAATATTTCCAGAGCGCCGATGTGCTTGGGAAGCTTTTTCTTAATTATGTGTAAAACAACTTTTTTTGAGTCAACAAATAAATCTATTCTATTAGAAAGCAATTTTCGTATATTTTGTTCTGTATAAACAACAGGATATTTTTTAAGATAATCAGCCGAATCAAATTCTTTTGTATAAGTGAATCCAACACCTGTGCCAATCACATACGGCTCTAAATCTGTCAATTTTTTATATTTAATTCCTCGTCCTTTTTTTGAAAAAAACACAATTTCATCCTTATCAATAGGATCAGAGAAAGCCAATTTTTTTGCTCTTTCTTTGTTATAGTAAGTCCCTAATAAACCATTATAGACTCCCATTTCACTTTCCACAACAGCTCGTTTCCATGGTTTCCAGTCTACAGTTATATTGTAACCCTTTACTTTAAAAGCTTGCCTGATAATCTCTGTAAGATATCCTCCATTTTTAAGATTTTTTCCATAAAAGGGTGCCCATGAAGGTTCAGTAACTAATGATACATTTTTTTCATTAGCAATCACCATGTTGCTAAAAATAAGTATCAGAACGGTTATAAAGAGCGGATAACTATTTTTTTTTCTTAGGAGTTCCATTGCTTCCCCCTCCATCGCAAAATGTTAGTACATCTTTTTTAGGCATTCGCATTACTTTACCTACTGTAATTATTTATACTATTAATAGCGAAATGTGTCAATGTAAAAAAAAACCCTCCCGTCAATCACGTAAACTGTTATTTCACTGATTTAATCAATCTCTTTCCATTCATCTAAATTTTCCGGCGGCCACCCTTTAAATGTTACAGCCTTCTTCTTAAATCGAAAATCACATATCGGAGCTCCATTACCAATGGTTTGCGTGCGAAAAAAACTTATTCCATAAGATTTAAACATTGCGTAATCACCAAGGCATACATATTGCAAATAATGAGATTTGTTATTATTTATAAATAATTTATGAAGCGCGCATTCTGTATAATTATAACCAAAATCAAAATCTTGTCCCGTTGCTTTTATATTCTCAACAACAAAATCCTCTTTATATTTTCTTAACAAACTTTTATCATTTTGCTTTTTCATTTCACTAATAAAAAATCCGGTGGCAGCTATCTTACCAATCAAGAATCTAATGACCTTTGGCTTTGATTTAAAGTACCCATCAAAAGCATCAAATATTACCTTGCCGATTTGATGACTGGTTAACCCTTCTTTTTCAAGGGGAATTATGATTGATAAAATGATAGCTCCCATAATAAGATTTATTGTACTATTACTTTTTTTACCACCCAGGTATGGCAATTGACTGAAAAGATTAATGTATTCACTATTACTTTCTAATTGCAATTCAGTTATCTTTGCTTTATCGAAATATAGCATTAACGACTTTTGAGTACCTTTATACATTGCATTAAATTCTTTCATCATTTTTCGCTTTATTTTCATATAATAATTATTTGTGTCATCATATTTCATATTAAACTACTCCGATTTGATTAAATAACAACTCACTTTTAAATATTCCTCAAATGAAAATGAAAGGCTGGTCTGCGGTGAGTTTTATGATACGTCCGTAGAAGTTTTCAGCAAACGTCTACAGACGTATTCGAATTATGGGCCTAGAATCTAAC
>JAAENB010000904.1 GCA_024224995.1 bacterium
GGCTGGGGGCGATCAGGAGAAGCCAGGAGCAGCCCAGAGCGGCCCAGGAGAGCGCAGGAGAGCACAGGAGAGCTCTGGAGCACCTCTGGGGGAGCCCAGGGCGACCCAGAACACCCCAAACATGATACTTTTCCTGGCGACTCTGGTTCGCAGGTTTTCCCTTGCAAACCTCGTCCCCCAAGCCCGAGGGCACCCTAAATCCTCAAAATCGGCTCGCTGACACGAAAGAAAGACCCCAGTGACTTATGGAGTAGTTGTGTTGCTTTAGCAGACTACTCTAAGTAATACCGCCCCAGGGGAGTACGAGCCAGGAAAGGAGCCAGCGAGAAATGATGACAAAATGGTGGTAAATGGAACATAACTCGAGATTCGATCGTTGGAATTGGGTTTTGAGACTTGGCGCTTCGAAAGCTAAGTTAGGCACATCTGATGGTACACACCAGGTTGTCTAGAAAATTCTCTGTGGAGCACCAGATTCGAGGAAAGTCGGCCCATGTTGGTTGTCATGGTTGGGTTGCTCTCTGGGGCTCTCTGGTGGGAGGGCTGGGGGCGACCAGGAGCAGCCAGGAGCAGCCCAGAGCAGCCCAGGA
>JAAENB010000905.1 GCA_024224995.1 bacterium
AGTTTCTTCCGTATTTTTTCCCCGTTCGACGGGGTCCGCACTCTTAAGAAACTGAATTTTGCTTGTGCGCGGGCCTGGAAGTAGTATGGGCTCTTTGGATTGCTCCGGAACTCGCTCCGCTCAAACAGTCCTCACAACCCAAAGAGCCCATACTACTTCCAGGCCAGATGCAGCTCGCAATATTATTTAGTTTCTGACCTATTTTTCCCGGCCATCCGGTCCCTGAGCGGAGCCGAAGGGCCGGGCCTACACTCTTAAGAAACTTGATTTTGATTACTCTACCCTCAGAAGATCTCCCGCTCCTCCGCTATCCTTCTTCGGCGGTGCAGCCACCTGGAATTTCTGTATCATGTTTTTGATGCCAATGAGGAAGGAGCTGGAAAAGTTTGTTTTGATGAGCAGTTTTCCATACCCCGTTGTTCCCTCAAGCCAGCGGCTAATGAGCAGGTAATCAAATTTTCGAATTGCCGCTTTGTGCTGTTCGGTGAGACTCCTGCTTACGGGCGGAAAATTATTCAGCGCCTTGAGCACCTCGTCCACTTTCACGTATAATACATCGGTTTTTCCTTTTAAGGCTTCGGCCAGTTTCTTATCTTTTATCGCCGTTAAAAATCCCGTTGACGGGTCTCCTTTTATTGCTTTTTCATACATAAACTTACCCATGGAAACAATAAGATTTTTGTCTTTTATGCCAACATAGATCTGGATAACTCCCAGAACATATACATAGGTATATACATTGGCGATCTCTCCCTGCCATATCTGTCCGGGCGGAAATGTCTGAAGCACCTTTCCTATAAGCTCTTTCATTTTCGCTTCATCTTTCAGGTTCACCGTTAGCAGGGCATTATAGTTAAGCATATTGATCGTAGTTCCGTCAAATATACCGGCATTTAAATTTCCGGCCAGGTTCCCTAAAAGGTCTTTTTCCAGATCAATACCAAATTGTTCTTTTATCATCTCCAGGTTCTGCCTGATCATTCCGGCTCTGAATTTTGGTGACGTAGAGAGCATATACTTAAAATATTCTTGAGCGTTTGCGGCAAAGGAGAATAACACTGCCGGATTATCCTTTATTGCCAGGATCTTTGTTTTGTCATATTCGGCTCCCTTTACCAGGTCAAGCCCCTTTGAGTTCTTTTTCATAGTATACACAACATCAAGTTCAAAATCTTTACTATCGAGATCAAGAGCAAGCCCTATTCCCCTGTAATCTTTGAGTACTGCTATGGAAGGGGTCTCACTCTGTAATTCCATGCCGCCGCCTAAAGCTGCCCTGCTCATTAAATTCTTGATGATATCAAAATTTTTATCCGTGAACTCTTTCATATTCATGAACGCGAATATATTTTTTTTGCTGTTTATCTTTGATGCCACTTCCTTATATATTTGTGTTTCCGCCAGAACGGGCGCGGGTTTTACAGAAGGATCTCCCTCAGATGCCGGTCCCAGAAGCTTTTTCATAAAGGGTTTTGCATCGCCCGCGGGATTCATTCCGGCAAAAATATACCCGTCCTTCAGGGTGATATACAATATAATATCGCTTCCCTCTCTTTTTATCACCGTAAGTCCTTCTTCTTCACTTACTTGAAAAGATTCATCCGTGCCCCGGAATACCTTGAGAACCCGTTCCAGTGCCTTTTGGCCGTCGGCTACTGAGGCGAACAATACCAGGTCAAAAACCGGTTCCGGTTCAGATCCCATTTCCCCAATACCAATATTTGCCATAAAAAAACCGGCTTCTTTTTGGGTATCAAACCCATTTGCCTGTAGTTCTGCCAATATAAAGGGATTAAAGCCGATCTTGTTTTTTAGCTCCGAAATATCTCCCAGGGGCTGTCCAAAGACTGAAGAACCCGTTACTGAAAAATTTTTATATATCGTGGCAATTGAAGAACTCTTTACCAGGAGAGCGGTTTCTCCCGGTATAATGCTCGCAATATCCGCTGCTCCCGACGGCGCCGTTTTCTTGACCTGCTTCTTGTCGGCACAACTGCTCATGGTCAGTATTACCGGTAGTGCCAGCAGCACTATTGCCGCTAAAAATATTCTTCTATAAAAAAACATCAAAATTTGCTCCTCTTGTTTATTTCAGGGCTCAATCCCCCCGATCTTCAACTTTATATTTGGATATATTATAAAGCAAGAATATTATTTAAATGTTCATTATCTGAATTGTATGTGCTCATTTTTCAGGGGGTGCAATTTACCGAATGTATCAGGGAATAAGCCCCTGCGGGATGCGGGCCCCTGCTTTCCGGAACAGGGACCACGGATGGTCCTGCCCTGGTGCAATCCAGGACGGATTTTCACCAGGGTGGAGGAAAGCAGGGGGCCGCATCCCGCGGGGGCTCATTCCCCGGCACGCCAACTCTAAATTTATCTAATTTTTTTATTTTTTTTGGCCGGTTTTGCCCGGATATATGTATTACTATATAACGCGACTAGCGTTGCAAACTTTTTAAGCCGTGAAACGTGCCCTTTGTGCCTGCAAAAAGTGATTATTAATCTCTTTTATGGGCACGTTTCACGCAGGAGTTGCAAGAGTAAAAAAAATAGATCGTACACGGTAAGAGATTCAGGATTCCTCAATTCGCAAATCATATATCATATATCTATAGACCGGAGGTTTTCATGAACCTGTATAATAAAATACGCAGCCTTGACTATGTCAAACTGATTACAATGTTTTTTATCTTCCTCATCGTATCCCTGGTTCTCTCTTCTTTTGCCGGATGCGGCTCCAATGAAAACAGCTCAAACAGCACTTCTACCGAATATATTCCCCATATCGCCGTTAATGAAATTGTTGCCAAAGACGCAAATAGCGGCAATGACTGGATAGAACTCTATATTAACGCCTCAGAAGCTGTCAATCTGGGTGAATACTCCCTGATTGATGATGATGAAGACGGGGAAGCACAGGCTTTGCCGGATATTACCGTAAATCCGGGTGAATTTGTTATTATTTATGCCGCTGATGAGGACCCTGGCGACGGTTCCTATTATGTTCCTTTTAAATTGGGTTCCGATGACTCTGTTTCCCTGCTCCATAATGGTGAGGTGATCCACTCCCTTGACTGGGAAGACGGCGATGCCGCAAGCGGGTACAGTTACGGTCTGCTTACCGACGGCACCGGTGACGCTCAAAAACTCCTTCCTTCTATTGGTACAAACAACTTCGGTGTTTTTGCCGCGGACAAAGTCGTGAAAGTTGAACTTGAACTGGCCGATTCCGCGTGGCAGGCCATTCTGGATGATCCCACTGCTGAAGAGTACCAGGAAGCCAATATCACCTTTGACGGGTATACGGTGAATACTGCTGCTGTCCGTACCAAGGGCAATTCAAGCCTCACTTCCGTTGCCAATTCCACTTCCGAACGGTACAGCCTTAAGGTTGATTTGAATTATTATGTAGACGGGCAAGACCTCGTTGGCAACCAGAAACTCAATTTAAATAACGGCCATAATGATCCTTCTTTTATGCGCGAGTACCTTGCCTATGCTCTTATGAGAGGCATGGGGCTGCCTGCTCCCCGTACTGCCTTCGCGGACCTCTATATTAACGGGGATCACTTTGGGCTGTATACTGTTGTGGAACAGGTGGATGATGAATTTGTTGAAAATAACTTTTCCGTTGATGACGGCGACCTGTATAAACCCGACGGCACCGGCAGTGACCTGGTTTACATCAGCGATGATTTTAGCGACTATGATGGTATTGAACTGAAGACCAATGAAGATACCAGCGATTACAGCGCTTTTATTTCCTTTATCAATGAATTAAATTTCGGCAGTGATTATGATTCGGTCCTCGATTCTGAGGCCTTTCTCAAGTACCTGGCCGTGAGTACCATCCTCACCAACCTGGACAGCTACCAGGGCGCTCTTGCTCATAACTACTACCTCTATGAACAGGACGGTATTTTCACGGTCATTCCCTGGGATTTCAACGAGGCCTTTGGCACCTTTTGCATGAGCGGCTGCTCCGATGATGAACTGCTCAATTTTCTCATTGACGAGCCAACCTCATCCACCTTAAGCGACAGGCCCCTGATCGATAAGATCTTAAGCAAATCCGCCAATGTTGCCGCGTATCACGAATACCTCGAAGAATGTATCTCCGGTCCCTTTGCTCTTGCCTCCATGGAAACAAAGATTTCCGCTGCCGCGGATCTTATTCGTGATTATGTGTATAACGATCCCACTAAATTTTTCACCACTGATGAGTTCGAATCGGCCATCTCCACTTCCTCAAATGTGGACGGCACCTTTGGACTTCTTTACTTTATTGAACAACGTATTTCCAATGTCTCCGGCCAGCTCAACGGCTCTTCCTCTTCCAGCGGCGACGGGTCGGGCAGTTGTTCCGGCACCACTTCAGGTCCCGGGGGCGGAGGGGGGCCTCCTTTTTAAGAGTTTAAAGTTTGAAGTTTCATACTTCGACTTCGCTCAGCACAAGAGTTTGAAGTTTAGAAAAATTATCTATAAGAGAGGTTTACCCGTGAAAGTTTTTATACATATTTTATTTATGACAGTATTAGTGTTCGCTGCTGCGGGCTGCGGTTCGGATGAGAGCGGTTCAGATGACGGTTCTTCGGCCAGTGCTTCGGAGTGGCTGGTGATTAATGAAGTTGCGGCAGATGCTGCCGATGGCGGGAATGATTGGATTGAGCTCTTTGTTATTGATGATGACAGCGCTGAAGCTGTTGACCTGGGCGATTATTCTCTTTCCGATGAGAGCGGTGAAGTTTCCGCGCTCCCTGCTGTTTCGCTCAATCCCGGTGAATATCTTATTATGTACGCTTCAGGTGATGCCGGTGACAGCGATTATTCCCTTTCATTTAAATTAGGTTCAAGTGACTCCGTTTCTCTTTTGTTTAACGGCTCCGCTACGGGTACTTCCCTCTCCTGGGAAAAAGATGAGGCTGCCATTGGCTATAGTTACGGCCTCTTTCCCAACGGTTCCGGCTCCGCGCAATCACTTGCCCCTACTAAAGGCGCCGCGAACGAAGAGCTTCCCTCTTCCTCGTCCCTTATTATTAACGAGATCCTTGCTGCTGATGTTTCGGGAGGCAATGACTGGATTGAGCTCTATGCCTCGGAAGATACGGATCTCTCGAATTACTCCCTGGTTGATGAAGACGGTTCCGCCCAGAGCCTGCCGGAAATTTCAGTTTCCGCCGGCTCCTATACCGTGATCTACGCTGCCGAAGATGATCCTGGCTCCTACTATGTTCCGTTTAAACTGGGCGGAAATGACGCGGTTACCCTTCTCTACAACGGTACCCGTATTGATTACATGGACTGGGATTCAAATGACGCCACTGCCGGTTTCAGCTTTGGCTGCCTTCCCGACGCCAGCGGCGGCAATGGCACGCTCACTCCCACGCAGGGAGCCGTTAACGAATCCGTTCCCGACTCCTTCCTGGTTATAAACGAGATCGTATCCAACGCCTCCGGTGACGGCGACGACTGGTTTGAGCTCTATGTTAAATACGACAACGAGGCCAGTACCACGGTTTCCATTAGCAATTATTCTATTATGGATGACAGCGGCGCCATTGTTGCCCTGTCCGATGTTATTACGGACGCAAGCAGCTTTTCATCGGGGGACTACATTCTCATCTACGCCACCGATACCGATCCGGGTTCCTATTATCTCTCTTCATTCAAGCTGGGCTCAAACGACAGCCTTACCCTGCTCTACAACAGCGCCGGTGTTGACTTCCTTGAATGGGATTCCGGTGACGCGCCCGAAGATTACAGCTATGGACTGCTTCCCGATGGTTCCGGTGACGCGGATACGCTCTCGCCTACTCCGGGGGCGGCGAATGCCGAATAGGGATGTTTGTAGGGAAGAGTTTGTAATTTGTAAGGGAGAGGCATGCCTCTCCCCTACAAATAAAAATACAACAAAAAAACAAGGAGAAAAATAAGGAGAAAGATCATGAAAAAAACCACCCTTTTTACATTACTTATTTCTATCATATTTTTATTTTTTATAACCGCCTGCGGTTCAAGCGATAGCGGTTCACCAGGCGATGCCGGTTCCGCCGCTCTCATCATAAACGAGATCGTGGCTAAAGACGCCGACGGCGGCTATGACTGGATTGAACTCTACTCGTCGGGCTCGGCCGCGGTAGACCTGTCCGCGTACACGCTCCGGGACTCCGCCAATGATCCCGCGTCTTTCTCCGACGCGACCCTGGCGCCCGGCGAATACCTTATCGTGTACGCCTCCGATGACGACCCGGGCGATAACTCCGCTTACGTTTCCTTTAAACTCGGTTCCCATGACAGTGTTACCCTCCTGCAAAACGGAGAGTCTGTTGACTCCTTTGACTGGGACGACGGTGACGCGCCCGAAGGCTCCAGCTACGGCCGGCTGCCGGAGAACAGCGAAAACATGGGTGAACTCTACCCCACTCCCGGCGCCGCCAATGCTGTTGCCGCAGAAATGTTCCCTTCGGACGAGGTAATTGAAGTACGCCTGGAACTGAGCAATGCCGATTGGCAGGATATCCGGGCCAATCCCCTGGATGAAGAATTTCACCCGGGTACTATTGTTTATAACGGTATTACCGTTAACAATGTGGCCATCCGCACAAAAGGGAATTCAAGTCTCCGGAGCGTCGCCGAAGACCCGGACTCCGACCGGTACAGCCTCAAGATCGATTTTAATTATTATACCGATGGCCAGGATCTTATGGGATACCAAAAAATTGTCCTGAATAATAATTACATGGACCCTTCTTACCTGCGCGAAACTATCGCCTATAATCTTATGCGGGAAATGGGTCTGCCGGCGCCTCAAATCACCTTTGCCAACCTCTATATCAATGATGAACTCTTTGGCCTGTATACGGCGGTTGAAGCTATTGATGACGAATTCATTAAAGCCAATTTTGAGAACAGCGACGGCGACCTGTATAAACCGGACGGCCTCGGCTGTGACCTGTTATATGAAACCGGTAATGACAATTACTATTCCGGTCTCTGGGACTCCTGGATTGAATTAAATGAAGATACTACCGACCACGGCGCCATGCTTAACCTGGTCTATGAATTTAACTATGGCTCATCTTATGAGTCCGTCCTCGACATTGACTCCTTTCTCAGGTACCTGGCTGTAAGCACGGTCCTGGTTAATCTCGACAGTTACCAGGGCAGTTCCGGGCATAATTATTATATCTATGAACCGGAAGACGGTGCTTTTCATATCCTTCCCTGGGATCTTAACATGGCATTTGGCACCTTTAGCAGCGGCTGTTCCCGCGATGAGCTTATCGCTTTTAAAATTGACGAACCTACGGGCTGCGACCTTTGCGACAGGCCCTTAATCGAAAAGGTGCTTCAAAACGCCACATACCTGGCTGCCTATCACGGCTATATTGAAGACCTGGTTGATGGCTCTTTCAGCCCCGCTGCCATGAAGGAAACCATTGAATCTTTTGCGGATCTGATTCGTGAACATGTCAATGCCGACCCTACTAAATTCTACTCCTTTGCTGAATTCGAACAATCCCTTTCAGAAGACGTGGGCTCCATAATCGGCCTGGAGGCTTTTGTTGACGAACGCTCCGCCAATCTCTCCGCCCAGCTCTCCGGCTCCGCCTCATCCTCCGGCGACGGCTCCGGCAACTGCAACTGCTCCTCCGGCGGACCCGGCCCCCCAAGGTAAGGCAGGGATCAGGGGCCAGAGGCCTGGGCTTCGAGCACCGGGCCTCTTTCCCCGGAAGCTTCTGCCGGTTCCCGGGTATGTTAACCGCAACTCCTCTAAACTTTTCACTTAACCAATAACCTCCCCCTCTTTCCCTGACCCCTGAACCCTTTTTTTCTTTTTTTTGTCCGGTTTCCCCTCCTCCGCTGTATAATATTATATACACAAAAAAAAACCTGAGGTTTAACATGCTCGATTTCTTAACATTACAGACTACTTCACAAAATCCTACTGCCATTACTATCGTTTATACTGTTTTACTCTCTTTTGTTCTCGCGACCTCAATCGCCGTGACCTATGAGAAAACCTTTCGAGGATTATCGTATTCACGGAATTTTCTTCAAGCCCTTGTTCTCGGCGCTATTGTGGCCGGGATCATTATGCAGGCCATTGGAGACAGCCTGGCCCGGGGCCTTGGCATGCTGGGCGCTCTTGCCATTATCCGGTTCAGGACCAATTTTAAAGATCCGCGAGATATTATTTTTATGTTTGCCGCCCTGGCTGTGGGTATTGCTTCGGGAGTGTATGCCTTTACCATTGCCGCCATTGGTACCCTGGGCTTTTGCGCTGCCGCGTTTGTTCTTCATTATCTCCCAATTGGTTTTACCACCTATTACGACGGCATGCTCCGGTTTAATATTGAAAATACCATTGAAGATAAATCATTACTCGAAGAAATTTTACTCGATCATTGCAAACTCTTCGCGCTCATTACCCTGCGGGATGTTTCCCAGGGCAAACGGCTGGACTACGCGTACCATGTTAAACTTAAAAAAAATAAAAGAAGTGAAGATCTCATTCATGAGCTCAATTCCATCAGTTCTATTAAAGGAGTTAACCTGCTTCTCCAGGAAACTACCGTAGAACTGTAAGAGAACTCGAAAGGTAAACGCTATGCGAAATATTATAAAAAACACATTTTATCTTCTGCTGAGTATAAAAAAAATATACCTGGTATGCTTCTGCGCTCTCGTTATTATTGTTGTAATAAATATCACCCATCGTTCGGAGCACGACAATTTCTTCGGTATTGCCGAAAGCAGGGAGATTGTTATTAATTTCGACAAAGCCGTGGAAATTAAAAAAATTCACAAAACTCCGGGTCAGACCATCAAAGACGGTGAACTCCTTATTGAACTTGACAGGCCCGAGCTCACAAAGATGATCAGTGACATATCTCACCAGCTTGAAGAACTCGAAGCGCAGCTTATTGTTAACACCAATACCATCAAAAACCGGATTAACCAGCTCCGGGTCGAGTTTAAGATTAACAAACAGCTTCTTGCCGGACTGCAAAGCCTGTCCGGTAAAGAAAACGCTCCCGCTATAAACACCGCCAACCTGCCCAGTCCCATTAAAATCAGGATTAGCAGTCTGCGGAAAGAATTAGAGCTCCTGGTTACTCCCATTAAGGTAAACATCCGCATGCTTGAAAAACAATTAACCTTGCTCATGGAAGAAAAAGAAAAACTGAATATCTTTGCCGCCAGTTCCGGTCTTATTGGTTCCATCAATTTCAAAGAAGGCGAAAAAGTCGCTCCCTTTACTCCCATCATTACTGTCCATACGCGTTCTCCTTCTTTTGTGAAAGGATATATTCATGAAAATGTTTATAATAAAGTCCGCATCGGCCAGAAAACCACTATTATCTCCATGGCAAACAGGAATATCCGGGCCACGGGCGAAGTGATTGGCGTTGGTTCACGGATCATTGAATACCCGGAACGGCTGCGGTTCCGTCCGGAGTTTAAAATCTGGGGGAGAGAAGTTCACATCCGCATTCCCGGCTCCACGGGTTTTCTTCTGGGGGAAAAAGTTCTTATTAACCCCGCGGGTCTTTCCGCTTCCCATAATTCAAATTTCTTTTTTTCCAAAACCGGGTTTGCCAGTGAGAACAGGGATTGCCGCCCCAGGGATATTTCCACGCGGGGGACAACAGTAAGCTGCCCTGTTGAAGCTTCAGGTATTCTCTACCTGGCGGATATTAAAAAGTACCTGCTCATTAGCGACGAAACCCATAAGAATAAAGCGCTTCTGCATCTTATGGATTTAAACGGCACCATTGTTAAGGAAATCCCCATAAAAGGCTTAAAGAAAATCAATGATATGGAAGCGGTTTGCAAAGACGGCAAGGGGAATATTTTCCTCATTGCTTCTCAAAGCCGCAACAAAAAAGGGAAGCGTTCCAAAAAAAGAAAACTCTTTGTATGGCTGAAAAGGAATGGCCAGCAGTTTCAGCTCCATAAAAAAATCGCGCTGTATGATCTTCTCTCGAAAGCTTCGAGTGATTACAAATACCGGGAATGGGCCCGTTTTCTCTCGGGTTCAATAAAGAACAGTCAGGGTGATATTGACCTTAACATTGAAGGCATGTTTTTTTACCAGGGCGCTATTATCCTGGGTTTAAAACGCCCGTTCAAAGACGGTTATAAATCGGTTACGCTTAAATTGAATGATATCAAGAGCATTTTTTCCCGGAAAAAACTTTCCAAAGAGAGTGTTGAGCTGTGGAAAGAATTTTATTTAAAAGATCCCGTTACGGGAAAACCGGCTGCTATTTCCGACCTGTATTACGACGGTTCTACCGTTTATATTCTTTCTTTTGTAAAAGGCCCGGCTGCGAAACGCTCAGGTTCTCTCTGGGCCTATTCGATGACAAAAGACAGGGTACGGCATATTATGCCGTTTGAGGATATGCAGCCCGAAGGTATTACGGGGAACAGTGATACTGGCGAATTAGTGATAACGTTTGATAATGGTTCGGCAAAACCGTCACAGGTTTTGCGGATGAAGAAACCAGGGGTTACTGAGCGGGCAGTGGAATAAGACCTTTTCGGATTGCTGCGGAACTCACTCCGTTCAGACAGTCCTCACAACCCGAAAAGGTCTTATTCCACTGCTGATGCTGTTGCTAATCTATAGCTGGTGAGGAATGTGCTTAGGGTTTGCGGGGATGGGGAACTGATTAATTGAGTATATGAGGAATTAACAAGAATGAATAGACCTAAAAATATATCGAAACACTTACTTATTTCTTTCGCATTAGGGGTGTTGTTTTCAGTCAGCACGGGCGCTGAAGAGAAGGCTAATAAAATATCGTTGAGTGATTTTATTGGTACGGCGAAAAAGGATTTCGCGCTGGTTGCTAATAAAGAAAAAAATTCTTATTTGAGTAAGGCAGGGGGGAATACTCCCTTTATTGGCAATGTGGAGCTGCGGGGCGGGGTTGATGAAATGGACCTGGAGAAGCAAAAGTATTCGCTGCGGGTTAATCCCCTGGGTTGGGGTGAGACCGAAAGCCAGGGCAGGCTTTGCGCGGGTACCAAAAATTTTTACCGGACTCAGAAAGAGATTCTCCTGAGTACTGCCTTAAAGGACCGGTACCTGCTTGCTCTTGACCTGGTTCACCAGGAGAAACTGTTGGGGATAAACAAAAAGCTGCTGGCCATACATTCGGATATTGTTACGGTATATAATTCAAGGGCAAAAAGCACCGGTTTTAATATTGGCGACCTGGTTAAAGCGCGGCAGGATCTTTCCCGGTTAAAACTGGATATCCTGGACCTGGAAAACAGCAACAAAAAAGCCGCTTCCCATATTGCCGCCTACCTGGACAGGAAGGGCCCTGTTCTTTTTAACACGGCATCTTTCGTTAGCGAAAAAGAGCTGAAAGAGCGGGTCTCGGGAAACAGCTTTTCGATTGATAATAAAAACATCTTTCTGGCGCATAACAGGAATTTAGTTAAACTCAAAAAAGGGAAGCTCGATTATGAAATTTCCGAAGGACGGCGCTACCTCAGCTTTGTTGAACTTTCTTACGAAACCAAAAACAGTTTTAGTTCCCGGGAGAATTATTCCGTTCAAATGGGCCTTACCCTTCCTTTTGTGAGCTCCGGCACGCTGAAAATTAACAGCAGAAAGCTCAGTTTAATAGAAGAAAAAAGAAAACTCCGGAAATTGAAATGGGACCTGGAAAGAAATTCAGGGATTATTAAACATGACATGAATACCCTTTTTCGCCAATACGAGCTTCTTTCCCCGGAACCGGGAAAGGCGAATCCTGCGGCGCCCTATTTAAAACTCGAGGGGATTGACCCGATGACTGTTCTTCTGGTTAAAAAGAAATCCGTGGAATTGGAACTGTCTCTTGAAAACACCAGGCACACTCTTTTTACCCGGTATGTGGATCTCCTGGAGATCTCGGGATACCTGGTTAAAAAACCCCTGAAGAATTATCTTCTTTCGGGCAGCCGGGAATTATAAAGAGAATTATAAATAAGGAGAAAATTTAATATGAATACTCTACACAGATCTGTACGGACAAAAACAAAAAAAAGAAAACCCGATATGGAACGGTATGAGCTGAAATATACCATTCCCGAATATATGATCAATCCCATTAGCGACTATCTCTCTATTTACTGCTCTCCTGATGAATACTCGGAAAAATCAAAGGACGGATTTTACCGTATCAATAATCTCTATTTCGACTCCGATTCCTTTCTCTTTCTGAGAAGAAAACTCAATGAAGTTCCGGACCGCTTTAACATGCGCATTCGGTCCTACGGCGAACATCCCCGTCCTCCCTATTTCCTGGAGATCAAAAATAAATCAATCGATATTGTAAAAAAATACCGCGCCAAAACCTATACCAAACAACTGGAAAACCTGTTCAGTGAACCCGGCACGCAAACATCCGGCTCCTGCTGCGGAGATATCACCCCTGGTATTCTTCAATTTGTTTCCCTTGCCCAGACCTATAATGCCACTCCCAAAATACTTACCCAATACGACCGCCGGGCTTTTGTCTCTACTGTGGACGACTACGCCCGCGTTACCTTTGACAAAAACCTCTGTTACCAAAACCATCAAAACTACTCTGTGGTCCCTAACAATAGTTTGATGATACCCTATGATAATACTACCCTTTTTGATTCCGGCTCCACTGTTATCCTGGAACTTAAATGCCCCTCTCTCCAGGTTCCCTACTGGATGATAGATCTGGTTAAAACTTTTAATCTTAAACGGCGAGGGTTTTCCAAATACGCTACCGGTGTTGCTGAAGTTCTCAATCAATTTCAATACGATAAAAGCGACAGAGACTCCATTACCGGGCGACAAAGGCTCAACATTCGTTAAGGTTGATTTCATAAATTTTCCTCAAATATCCCTTTTTTTATGATTTTTGCCTGTTTTTCTTTCATTTTCCTGTCCGGTATTTTTTTTCCGGTTGTAATATACAGGGTGGGAGAAACAAGGAAAGCTATCGCTTTTCAATAGAATTACTTCTTGTTTTTCTCGCCAGTGCATATAGAATGCCATTCAGGAGGTTTTCATGAACGTTGAACAGGCATACGCCAACCTGGCTTTAAGCGAAAACGGGTTTCTTTTTGATGCCCTTACGGGCAATACCTTTTCTCTGAATAAAACCGGCAAACTGATCCTGCAAGGTCTTATTAAAGGCGAATCCCGGGACCAGCTTACTGCCGATATTATTGACCGGTTTGAAATTACGGAAGATATTGCCCATAAAGATATTCAGCAGTTTATTCATCACCTTAAAGAAATGGGCGTTATTCCAAAATGAAAAAAAATATTCGCATTGCTGTTACCGGTTTAAACGCCGGTGACAATCCCGGCCCTGGTGTTCCTGTTATTCGGGGTATTCGTGCCGCTGGTGAGTTTTCTAACCTGCCCGGCTCCGAAATCGTTGGGCTTACGTATGATCCCCTTGATCCCGGGATCTTCCTGGAAAATATATGCGATCATGCCTACCTCATGCCCTACCCTTCGGAAGGCGCCTTTTCCTTACTGGAAAGAATTAAAGAGATCCATGCCAAAACCCCGCTCGATGTTATTATCCCTACTCTTGACTCGGAACTGGCTGCTTTTATTACTATTGAACAGGATATGGCTGCCCTTGGTATTAAATCCTTTCTTCCTTCCAAAAGCGCTCTTGAACTCCGTTCCAAAGCCCGGTTCAGTGAACTGAGCACGGAGCTGAATATCCCTGTTCCCCGGGGACAGGCCATTAGCGATCCTTCTGTGCTGAGAACTATTGATAAAGATTTTAACTTTCCAATCATGATCAAAGGCCAGTTCTATGACGCCTATGTTGCCTACTCTCCTATGGAAGCTGAGCATTTTTTTCGTAAGATCAGCTCTGAGTGGGGTCTTCCCATTATTATCCAGGAATTTATTGTTGGTGATGAATACGATGTGGCCGCTCTCGGTGACGGTTCCGGTAAGTGCATTGGTGCTGTTCCCATGAAAAAATTACAGCTTACGGAAAAAGGGAAAGCCTGGGGCGGCGTTACCATTCTGGACCCCGAAATGAACCATTTCGTTAAAGAAATTATGGCTAAAATAAAATGGAAAGGGCCATGCGAACTGGAGATTATGAAAAGTAAAAAAGATAATTCTTTCTATCTCCTGGAGATCAATCCCCGCTTCCCTGCCTGGTGCTTCCTGGCTGTTGGCGCGGGCCAGAACCTCCAGTGGGCTACGGTGAAACTGGCCCTTGGTGAACCGGTTTCTCCTTTTGAAAATTATTCGGTTGGTACCATGTTCATTAGAAGCTCCATTGATCATATTTACCCTTTAAGCGATTACCGGGAAATTACCACTTCCGGTGAATTGCACCGCCCCCCTGCCCGGAAGTCCGGAGGCTCAGATGCCTAAAGAAACATATGAAAGACCCGTTATAATTAAACATCAAAGCGGCCCGGGCAATAAATTCGGCAGAAGCAGGGTTACCAGGGTCATGTCCCATATTGACGGGTTCGCGGTTAAGGATCTCGCCCGTGATTTCGGCTCTCCCCTGTTTGTTTTTAGTGAAAAAACAATCCGGCAAAATTACCGCGATGCCTTTCGCAGTTTCAATCTCCGCTACCCGAAAGTGAGCTTTGCCTGGTCATATAAAACAAACTACCTGGACGCGGTTTGCGCGGTCTTTCACAGCGAAGGTGCCCGGGCCGAAGTGGTGAGTGAATACGAATTTGCCATGGCAAGGAGAATTGGTGTTCCCGGGAATTCCATTATTTTCAACGGCCCCTATAAACCGTACCATGCCCTTGTTACTGCCGTTTCCGAAGGCGCCTGTATCCATATTGACCACTACGATGAACTCTTTTTGCTGGAACAGATTGCCGGGGAAATGAACCGTACTATTGACGTTGGTATTCGCCTTAACATGGATACCGGGATCTATCCCTCCTGGGACCGGTTTGGCTTTAACTTTGATAATTCCGAAGCCCTGGATGCTGCCAGGAGAATGTTTGCCGGGGGCAAGCTCAGGATCAATGGCGTCCATACCCACATTGGTACCTGCGTGCTGGAACCCGCGGCCTTCGGAAAAGCGGTTGAAAAACTGGTGCTCTTTACCAGGCAGGTTGAATCGGAACTGAATTTCAAAATTGAATATATTGACATTGGCGGCGGGTTTCCCTCATGCAGCACCCTGCACGAGCAGTATGCTCCGGGTGAAGAATCTAATCCGCCCATTGACGCCTATGCTGAGGCTATTACCTCTTCGCTGCTTGCCGGAGGGTTTTCCCCGGACAGGCTCCCTACCCTGGTGCTGGAAACCGGGCGTGCCCTTATTGATGACGCGGGGTTTTGCGTGACCTCGGTTGTGGCAAACAAACGCCTGGCAAACGGGAGCCGTTCTTTAGTGATCGACGCCGGGGTTAATTCGCTTTTTACCTCTTTCTGGTATAAACACGCGGTTTACCCGGTGGATGAAAAAAACGGTATGTTCGAAGAGACTGCTATTTATGGTCCGCTGTGCATGAATATCGATGTTGTTCGCCCGTCAATGCGGCTGCCGGCGCTGGACCCGGGCGACTTGCTGGTTATTGGGCCTGTTGGCGCGTATAATGTGAGCCAGTGGCTGCAGTTTATTCGGATGAGGCCGGCTGTTGTTATGATTGGTGAGAATGGTGAGGTGGCGAAGATTAGAGACGAAGAAAATATTGATGCCATAAAAAACTGGGAACATGTTCCCGCGTGGTTAAAGGAGAAGAAATGATTTCGTTGTGCGGGAGCAGTTGATTATATTTGGTGCGTGCGGGAATTAGTCCTGTCTTTCCTCCACCCCTGTGATAATACATCGTGTATTGCACAGGGGTGTCGCCATCCGTGGCTCCGGTTCCGGAAAGACAGGACTAATTCCCTGACGGCGCGATAGTATCATAGTAATTTAAACTGCTAACGCTGTGCAGGGAACGTTGTTATGGAAAACACAATTGTAAATAATAGATATGCGGGACAAAAGAAAACTTTTCCTTCGCTGAAGATGGCTGCCGGTTTTCCGGAACATATTCTTGTTGGGTATGCGCAGGTTTATTTTTCACGGAAATGGTATGTGGGGATTTTCTTTTGCGCGGCTACTTTTGTTATTCCTGCGGTGGGCGCGGCAGGTCTCGCGGGGCTGCTCCTTTCGAACCTGTTTGCGTGGCTGCTGGGTCTTTCGCGAAAACAGATCAATGATGGTTTTTTTGCCTATAATGGGCTTTTGACCGCTCTTGCGCTGGGTCTCTTCTATAGAATAAGTCTTCCCTTTGCTGCTATGCTTTGTATCGCTTCTTTCCTGGGTGTTCTTATTGCTGCCGGAGTACGGTCTTTGTGCGACCGGTACTTATTTGTGCCGGTGCTCTCGACTCCCTTTGTTCTTACTACCTGGATTATTATCGCGGCAGGAGAAAAATTCGACGGGCTCATTTACGCGACAGAGTCCTTTGAGGTTTCCCTGTTGAGCGGTCTTCTGCCGGAGAGTGCTGCGTTTATGGTCCGGTCTTTTGGGGCCGCTTTTTTTCAGCTCAGTGTTCCGTCCGGCATTCTTGTCGCTTGCGGTATCCTCATATTCTCCCGGCAGGGCTTTATGCTGGCCGCGGGCGGGCTTTTTATTGGCGCTGCTTTTTATTCCTTTCTTGGCGGTGAGCAGTTCGATCTTCATAACCAGTGGATTGGGTTCAACTTTGCCCTTACGGCGATTGCCGTTGGCGGCATGTTTGTTGTTCCGGGGTGGCGTTCGTTTCTCCTTGCTTTCGCCGCCGCTCTTCTTGCCGCTGTTATTTCCGCGGCTGCCGCCATTGTGCTTGCCCCTTTGAAACTGCCTCCCCTGGCGTTTCCTTTTATTGCCGCCACGTCCATTGTTATATACGCGCTCAAAAACCGGGTTTCTCCCCGTTTCCTGGAAACTATTAATTTCCCCCAGGATTCTCCGGAAAAAAATCTTGAACGGTCGAGAAATAAACAGGTCCGGTTTGTTTTTGGCGATATTCCTTCTTTTGAACTGCCCGTCTCCGGCGAGTGGTCCGTTTCCCAGGGCTTCAATGGAAAACATACTCACCAGGATCTCTGGGCTCACGCGTGGGATTTTGAAATTCCCGGGTCCGGGGGGGCTTCTCTTGATGATTACTCCGCGTGGAAAAAACCCGTTTTCGCTCCTGGCGACGGCACTGTTGTACGGGTTATTAATCATATTGAAGACAATACTCCGGGCCAGGTAAACTTGAAAGATAACTGGGGTAATACCATTGTGCTCCGGCACTATGGCCTGGTCTATTCCGCCCTCTCGCATCTCGCGCTGAATTCTATTAGCGTTAAAGAAGGCGATTCCGTTAAAAAAGGCCAGCCCCTTGCACTGGTGGGCAATAGCGGCAGAAGTCCCGTTCCCCACCTCCATTTCCAGGTCCAGTACAGCCCGGAACCGGGCGCTCCTACCGCTGACTCCAGACTTCTTCATTACCTGCTGCGGGAAGATGATTCCCGGACATGGATTACCTCGGGCGTTCCCGCTGCCGGTTCAAGAGTTATGCCGGTTTTCAGTGATTCGAAATTCTTTGATGCCGCTTCTTTTCCCGTTGGCGGCAAATGGTCTTTTTCTGTTTTTAACGGAAAAAAAAGATGGGCCGAAACCTGGGAAACCAGGATCGATTTTGCCGGTAACCGGTCCCTGGTATGCCGCGAGAAAAAAACCAAAGTCGATTTTTTTGTTAATAAAAACTTTTTGCTCCTCCTGGATTACTCCGGTCCTTCGAACTCCGCCCTTGAGTGGTTCTTCCTGGGGCTTCCCCGGCTGCCCTTTTCCGGCAACCCGCTTTGCTGGTCCGATGAAATTCCGGCAAAAAAAATGATGAATCCTTTTCTTAATATTCTATTTGATATTATTGAACCCTTTTATTCCCCGGCCGCGATTGTTTCCTCATCTCGCGCTACGAATACCCCTCGCAGGGGTCGCACCCCTCTTAACGGTTTTGCCGTTTGTTCTGTTCTTCACCTCAAACCCCGGGAAATCACTATTGAAACGTCCTTTGAGTTTAACAAGGGGCTTTCTTCTATCCTGGTTAAAAAAGGCGATGAACTAATTTTTGAAATTACACAGGAGAATACCAATGGCTATTCCTGATAAATTTTGTTTCCGGACTCATAAACTACTCCGGGCTACCCTGGTATCGGCCTTAATTCTTCTTTTCTTTTCCGTGCCGCTTTTGGCGATGGACCTGGCCGCGTATAACAGGCTCATTGGCGATGGTTCCCGGGCTCGTGAGAAAAAAGATTTTAAGGCTGCCGAAGCCGCGTACCGGGGGGCGCTTAAAGAAGTTCCCCGTTCGGAAGAAGCTATGGTTGGGCTGCTGTATACCTTCATTGAAAAAGAAGATTATATTCAGGCCGAAAAAGTGCTGGCCGAAATCCGCGCGATTAATCCCTTAAATATCCGGATCAGGAAAGGCGCCGCCTGGACCTTTTATATGCGCGGCCGCTATGCCGATGCCGTGGATGAATACCGTTTTATTCTCGATGAAAGCGGCAACAACAGCGAGATCCGTCTTGGCCTGGGCCTCTCTCTCCTTATGTCCGGCAAGGCCGATGAAGCCCATGAAGAATGTTTAAAATGCAAAGACGATTTTAAAAATGACTCACGCATGGAAGTGTGCCTGGCGGAACAGCCGTCTTCCTGGACGCTTAAACCGCAGCTGTATCTTTCTTATATGAACTATACCGATGCCGTTAAAAAAACGTATTCCTTTTCCGTTTCCGGCCTCTTTGAAATTTTTCACTCTTCCGGATTTGGCATGCTGGGCGGCGGTTCGCTCCTGGTTTACCCGGAAGAATTTCCGGACAACAGTGTCTCGCCCCCGCCGGGTGAGTCGCCTCCCAGGATCACTACCGTAAACACCCAGTTTTCATCGGACCTGGCTTTTTATTATATTCAAAAAGAGTATTTTTTATGGAGCCATTGGTCCTTTCTTGCGGACAACTCCGGCGGTGACGCCAATGTCTTTTCTTTGTACGGAAACGTTCGCTTTGGGTTCCTCCATGCCGGTTCCGGTTTTAGCACGGGGCTCTACAACGATTTTGACACGTTCCAGTTTTCTCCGGAGCTTGGTATTTATTTTGCCGGGAATTTTTTAATCAAAGGCTCTTTGATGATCCAGCAAAGTACTAACTCAAGAGACATTCGCTACTCCCCGGCTCTCGATCTCGAAGCCCGGTTCAAAAAGCTGACGCTCCTTTCATCGTTTTACCTGGGCAAACGCTGGCATACGGTGGAAGACAACGGGCTTGTTGTGTGGAACAGTGATGAAGAATTTACCTGGGGCGGCAAGGTTAAAACCTTCTTTCTGCCCGGTGAAAAATATTCGCCCTTTCTTTCTCTCAGGCTCGATAAAGCCTGGAGACAGGATGGCGAGGAACAGGTTTCTTACACTTCCGGGATTACTGCCGGGATTATTTTTAATTTTTAATTTTGATATACGTTTACTACGGGAGACTTTTTATGAACATGATACTGAATTTTTTTATACAATCAACACCTTTGTCCCTTGCTGTTATGCTCTTCTTGCTTATTTCTTCTTCCCCGGCTTCGGCGAGAGAAGATGTTCCTCTTTTGTATGAAACCTCCTTTGCCCTGGAAACCCAGGGGAAATACGCGGCCGCGCTTAAGAATGTGCTCAAAATCGTGCGGGAAAATCCTGAGGAGTATACCGCTGTGCTCCGGGCAGGGTGGCTGTGCTACCTGAATAAAAATTATTCTGCTTCTGTTGAATATTATGAAAAAGCCGGGGATCTTTTTCCCGATTCTATTGAACCGGTTCTGGGGATTTATTATCCCCTTCTGGCTTCTAAAAAATTCGATGACGCGGAAGATGCCATGCGTAAGGTTATTGCCATTGACGCGAAGAACTATACCGCAGGCAGCCGCCTGGCGTACCTGCTGTTTCTACAGGGCCGCTATGGTGACGCGAAAAAACACTATGAACGGATGCTTGCCCTGTTTCCCGGGAATCTCGAAATGAAACTGGGGCTGGGGTGGACCTTTGTTCGTATGGGGAATAAAAAGAAAGCGGTTGAGCTTTTTAGTGAAGTGCTGCGGGTGAGCAGGTCGAACGCGAACGGGAAAGCCGGGTTGGCTGCTGCCGGAAAGATGTAAGTCCGGGCTGGGCATAGCGGTCCCTGCCCCTTCCGTTTAGGGTGCGGTTCTTTGTGAATTTTTCGTTTTTGGGGCTTGCTTCTGCTTACGTAAAGCACTCTTCCAGTTGAGTCATTTCCGGAAATCCCCAATATATGACGAATTTCTGCAATCCGCCGGATTCCTGCGCCGAGAAAAAATATTGAGATGGATAACTATCCAGATCAACAGGATCTTCGGCAGCGGAAAGCTCCTCTACCAGCTGGTCCAGGTGCTCGTTTATGGCAATGGCGACAATCAGGGAAACAGACCGTTTAAAAAACTTCCGCATATCCAGGAACCGTTCATAAATATGGGCTTCCGGGTACACATGAATCCGTTTCCAGTTCGAAGCAAGATCCCGGAACTGGTACTTTATCTGCTTAAACGACTCGAGCGGAATTTCTTTTCTCTCCATAACACGGTTCAAAAGCAGGATAATAATATCGCTCCTGGACATGTTCAGCTGCTTCGAAGCAGCTTCCACTTTTCCCAAAAGTTCGATGTTAATGTTAATTGTGGTATTTATAAACATAAGGCCTCCGGGGTTTTATTTGAAACTTTTTTCACCCCTTACTATTAGGACGAACGGGAAGTCCTTTTCATTAAAAAAAAATTTATTTTTTTGCGATTTTTTGAAAAAAAATTCAAATTCGTGAGAAATGCTCCTCACAGAAACCGTCCGGAAGGTCAATCTCAGCAAAATAAATTAATTTAAAAAAAATAAAAAATTTTCAACGGATTTTCCAGCTTCCTCTCACTTATATATAATTACTTCGGTAATAGAATAATAAATATTTTAGAGGATGTATATATGAAAAAGAAGCAAAGCAATATGTTAAGGAAAGCGAAAGCGTTACTGCTGTTTTTCTTAATAGCAATTGTTGGAATAGCATGTGAGGTTGAGGAATCGGCTCTTCAAAACGGTTTTCAAGCCGGGAAAAATACTCAGAGCGGCGCCCATAGCGGTGCCAGGATCAAGAGTATAGCGGCAGGCGGGAGTCATACCATAGGACTAAAAGCTAATGGTACAGTGCTGGCTGCCGGTCTGAATAGTTACGGTCAGACAAATATAAGTGCCTGCGATGATGTTGTACAGGTTTCAGCGAATCTCTATCATTCAGTAGCGCTGAAATCGGACGGTACGGCTGCAGCTACGGGGTGGAACGGTTATAACCAGTGTAATGTTACCGG
>JAAENB010000906.1 GCA_024224995.1 bacterium
GTGTCAAGATAAATATCTCTCCTCGTAGGCATATCGCCCTGGTATAGTATCGGCTTTTTGGTGTGGATTATTTAGTGGAAACAGCTGTAGAAAGAGCTGTTTCCACCTGGCTGGTTTACTTAGTCACTAATTCCAAAATGACGACTGCTTGAAGCCTCTACCCATGTATTGCCGTTATCGTCGGAAACCATGACACTCCATGAATAACAGGAGGGATGACCGGAACCGGATAAGGCATGACTGCTCGGTAAGAAATATAACACCTCTCCACCATTTGCAAAATTTGTACCACTTTTATACAAATAGTTTGCCCCGCGAGTGGAAGAAGTAACCTCTATTGGAAACCTCGGTAATGGATTACTAAAAGGATCACTCCCATAGTTACTTATATATAATTTAAAGATTAAAGGATCTCCATCTCTATCCCGGCAATTCCAGTCAAATGTTGGCGTAGTAAAATTTAAATAGTTAGTGTAAGGATTACTCGTACGAGGCGAGTCAGCACTGACCGTGGGGGGATTATTAGTATCATCAGCTCTTGTGGAAAACCCCCATACCGGGCTCGAGGTTTCACCGCCCTTCCCGTCCTTTGCCACAATCCTCCAGTAATAGGTGTGAACATATTCCAGGTCCGACTCATTCATAGTGATGCTTGAAGATGTCAGGCCCTCTTCCTTTAGCGGTGGTTCCATTAATGTTCCAAAATACAGATCATAGCTTAAAGAATCTCCGTCAGGATCGGAGCATGACCAATCCAGGCTTACATTAAGCTCCTGGTCACGAGCACTGTGGGACGGAGACGGGCTCGACGGCACGTCCGGGTCATGGTTGATATCATCATTTTTTGTGGAAAAACTCCATACCGGCCCGGAAGTTTCACCGCCCTTCCCGTCCTTTGCCACAATCTTCCAGTAATAGGTAGTGCCATTAACCAGGTCATTCTTACTGTAGCTTGAAGATAACAGGGGAACTGGTTCAAGCGGTGGATTGCTTGATGTTCCGAAATACAGATCATAGGTCAAAGAATCACCGTCCGGATCAGAACATGACCAATTCAGGCTTATATTGGTCTCCCGGTCATCAGCATTGTCTGTTGGAGTTGGATTTGACGGCTGAATAGGACTTTTATTCAAAGGTTTATCGATCTGGTATACTAAATTTTTGTAGCCTAAAACTCCCGGCAGATAATAATCGACAATTTCTTTTCCCAGGAATCTCACCTGTACTCCTGCTCCTGCCTCAATTCCCACAAATAGTTTTAACCAGGGACTATCAGTTACATCCGTTTGACATTCTACATAACCGTTTATATCTACATAGGGACCAGCCACTCCATAGAGCAATAGATTAATCTGCGGGCCGATGTAGCCTTTAAATTCTGCCCCTGCAGTTAACTCGATTTCACCATCTAACGTTCTACTATAATCACTAATAGGTTTCCAGCGCTTATCTTCATACATGAGTCCTAAGGTATAACTCTCATGTATAGATGCTTTTGTTTCCATACCGCAGCTTGCCGACCCCGTTATACCAACATCAACCGTTAATAGTGGTTTTACAATAACCGGTATGTTATAGATGTATACCTTGAATCGAGGCAATGGAAACTTCGCAATTTCATACTCTTTTTCTATTGAATAAAATTCGCTTTCTGCGCTAAACGTAACATCTGCTGTATTTTCCAGGTTTACTTCAAAATGAACTCTTTCAAGTCCTTCATCTATATCGATATTAAATATTACCGATGGATCTATTTGAATAGAACCCTGTAAATGTACTTTATTTCCGGAATTATCTTCGTAAAGATCTTTATCGACTTCCAGATAAAAATAATCGTCTCCTCTTTTCGACATATCTTTTCGCAAAATAACCCCTTCCGAAACAGCCTTATTATACATATCACTATTTGCCGACAATCTCCCTTCAAACTGAATCGAAGCCTGCTTAAAAACATCCGACAGGGTTGCGTTTTCTACATTGAGTATTATCGTACCGCCTGATTCGGTTTTTTTGGTGACTTTTACTAATAATCCATCCGGTGTGTTCGTAGTAAGGTCACCGACGATTATATCATTTTCTGAAATCTCCTTCAATTTGTGGTCCAAAGATCTTGAAAAATATAAAACCGTACTATCTGCTGAGATGGTTACATTTTCCAGCAGTTCTTCATCAAGAACTTTTACATTCTCTGAGACTCTATCGTCGGGGGAACAATCAGAACAGCAACCATCAGAGGAGCACTGATTTAAAAAGATTAGCGCTACAAATAGTATAAGTAATTGGACTTTTTTCATGCTTTTCTACCTTCCTTTTTTTAGTAGTTATTTTAATGCTGCATTGAAGCGGATTATTTCATCCGGCAATGCTATATAAGTATGATTTGGAGGTAAAAATGAGAAATTTTTTTGGGAAAATGAATTTTTTTTATTGTATTCGGTCGGATATTTCTCCTGCCGCTTCGCGGCAGGCTTTATCTATCCCTTCTACTGTCTTTAATTCCCTGGGCTGCGGCATAAATACAATTTTTCCTATCTCTTTATTCACCGCTTTTGTGGAAAGAAAATAGACTTCACCTGTTTTTTCTACTGATACATACAAAAGGACACCCCGGGCAGGAGCCGAATCGGTTTGAAACAGGACATTCTTTGAGCCCCTTAAGCGGGCAAGTTCTTTTTTTATTATCCCCATAGCACGATCTGTCAGCATATTATCCGAATTCTCGCGCTCAAAAGATTTAATAATTATGGCATTTTTAAATTTTTTATCGGCTAAAACAGTTGGCGGCACAGGTTCAGGCCTGACTGTTTTCCCGGGACCGGCTTGTGTATGATCCTCTTTTTGGGGCTGGACAGGTTCGGGTTCTACAAGAGGCGGATTCTCCTTAAGAAGATGCTTCACTCCAATATAAACCCCGGTTGAAACCGATGCAGCAGTAACTACTACAGCCGAGATTAACGCCGTCATCACAACAGTGGAACTCTTTGCAATAGTGAGAGATATACCAAAACGGTTTATCCGGAAAAAAAGGAATATTACCAGGCCAATAAAAAGTGTGTATTCCCCACGTGTTTTTAATATTGATACGAGGATATCCGTTCTTGCCTTAAACAGGTCTTTTTTTGCCTCAGGGCTCAGATACCTGTCGAACTTATAAGTTTTGAGAACCTGTTTTAATACATCCTGCCGGCTCATAAAAGATCCTCCAGGCTTTTTATTCCTTTTTTCTTAAAATATTCCGTTAACTTCTTCTGAATTTGTTCATAGCGGTATCGCACTACCCACTTGTTTATTCCTAAGAATTTCGCAACCTCTTTGTGAGTAAGATTATTTATGGCAATAAGTTCAAAAATTTCTCTATCATTTTCTTCCTCAAAATTCCCCATATCCTCCAGGGCTTCTTCAATCATAATCCGTGTATCTCTCATTCCGTTAACAAAAGAAAGATTAATATCATCCATAATATAATCTATACCAACATGTTTATTCTCTTTCTTTTTAAAAAAATCAAAAACCACATTGCGCGTTGTTCCCAACACCCATTTACGCGGGTTTTCCGCTTCATCAAATTTTTCATATAACCGGGTAAAGATCTCCTGGCAGAGATCCCGGGTTTCTTCAGTATTATTTACCTGTTTATTTATGATGCTGTATACCAGGGGAAACAGCTTATCATAAATTTCGGTAAATTTTTCTATTTTATCATTCATTCGTTTTTTCATGTTATTTCTCTATTTTTTTCCCGAATGTCAATTACTTATATATATAAGTATGATTCCGGGGATAAAAATGAGAATTTTTTTTACTGGTATGGCCCCAGGTGGATAACCTGCAAACCCCTCTTCATATGAGCCATATAAGCATAACTTCCTGAAACATATAGTTCACCAATAGATCCGGTAGTATTACTGCTTCCCTTTAAAACCGGCAATACAGGATTGGAAATATCTATTACCTGCAGACCCTCCATCTGCTCACCCACATATGCATAATTGCCTGATACATATATTCCATATGCATTACCGGGAGTGGGACAGTCTCCTGCTATAAACGGAGATGACGGGTCGGATATATCTATTACCTGTAAACCTCCCCTGCCATCAGCGATATACGCATAATTGCCCGATACGTATACTCCGGTTGCAGAACCCGGAGTGCCGCAAGTGCCTGCCGGAGCCGGTGCTGCGGGATCGCTAATATCTATTATCAGTAAACCTTTTTCACTATCAGTATCAGTATCACTATCAACCACATATGCATAACTACCCGATACATGTACATGATGAGCATAACCAGAGGTGGCGCAAGTGCCTGCTGAAGCCGGATCTGTTGGATCGCTAATATCTATTACCTGTAAACCGTTCCCACCAACAGCCACATAGGCATAATTACCGGCTATATATACACTAGAAGCATGACCATCAGTTTTGAAATTCTTGACCCTGGCAGGTGCTGTGGGATCGGATATATCTATGACCTGTAAAGCTCCCCGGCCATCAGCTATATATGCATAATTGCCCGATACACATACCCCCATAGGATAACCGGAAAAGTAAAAACTTCCTACCCGAAACGGTGCCGTGGGATCGGATATATCCATTATTTCCAAACCTTTCTCATTATCAACCATATATGCATAACCACCAGATATATATACTCCTTCGTTATTACCGGGAGTGTCACAACTTCCTGCCAAAATCGGTGCCGGAGGCCCGGATATATCTATTACCTGTAAACCTTTCTCATCAACAGTTACATAAGCATAATTTCCCGATACACATACTCCTGATGCGGAACCGGAAGTTTCATAATGTCCTATCAAAATCGGTGTCCCGGGATAGGATATATCTATTATCTCCAGGCCTCTCTCATTATCAACAACATATGCATAATTGCCCGATACATATAGTCCTTCAGCAGAATCAGTAGTCTCACAATTCCCTACCAGAGTTGGTGCTGTGGGATTGGATATATCGATTACTTGTAAACCTCTCCCACGAGCAGACACATACGCATAATTGTTGACTACATATACTCCTGTTGCACCAGTTCCGTATTCCGGAGAGGTGTAACTTGCGGCCAAAGTCGGCACTCTGGGATTGGAGATATCAATTACCTGCAAACCAGCCATATAGTCAGCCACATACGCATAATCACCCGATACGGATACTCCCATGGCAATATGGGGAGTATCAAAAGCTCCTATAAAAACCGGTTCCGCTGGATTGGAGATATCTATTATTTGTAAACTTCTCCAGCTGGCAGACACATATGCGTAATTGTTGACAACATGTACTCCTGTTGCGAAATTCGGGGTGTCGTAACTTCCGGTCCAGGTCGGTGTTGTGGGATCGGATATATCTATGATCTTTAGACCTTCATCATCAACCACATAGGCATAGTGGCTCGATACATATACTCCTCTTGCGGAACCGGATCTGTCACAACTTCCGGCCCAGGTCGGCGTTGTGGGATCGGATATATTTATTACCTGTAAACCTCTCTCACCAGCAGCAACATATGCATAATCACCTAATACAAATACTCCCTTTGCGTAGTCAATGTCATAACTGCCGACTAACCCCGGAGAGAAGAAATCTGTTTTAAAATAAAAGGTAAATTCCGATTTTAAAATATTACCGGCCAGATCTTTTACCCCGCTTTTTACTGTAACGGTATAATCAGCATTATACTCAAAATATCCCTTTTTTTGAAAAACCGCCATCCTTTTCTTTGGATAATAAAAAACAGCCCCATCAAGCTCATTATTACCGGAGTCTTTTACAACAAAAGTCTCTGAATTAATCAAATCAGCATCCATATCCTTGTTAAATTTTACAGAGACCTGCTGGGCGATTGAAACTCTGCGCTCCCCGTCATAAGGAATGATGTTATCGATAAACGACACTCCTGCGGGATCGGTCTCAGCTAAAACCGTAAAATAAAATATAACCGTTTCACGAGCATCCCCTTTTGAAACAGTACCTGAAAGAGAGATCCTTTTATCAATGGAACCATAATCCGGACGGTCAACAGTCCCATCAGGGGCGATAACCCCTGACGCGTCCCCGCCCTCAGGAATAAAAACAGCTCCCCAGGTAATTGTGGTACCGTTTGATCCCCCCGAGGCCAATAGCAGGCTGTGTGTAACTTCATCAACAGACGTATCTCCCCCGGTTAAAAACCCGGCCGGATCGGCAGCCCGTAACGCGGCAGCATCAGCAGCAACAGACTCTTCGTTTTCCAGGGAATCATGGACAACATTAGTGTATCCACATGAAAAAATAAAAAATAGAAACGGAATAATAAAAGCCAAAAATCTCTGTTTCACAATAAGCTCCCCCCCCATGTTTTTGTTAAAAACAGATACCAAAACCGGCAGTAAAGCTAAAATAATTTAACCCACCACCGGTTTCAAATATATTGCAATAAGCGGCGCCAAAACGGACAATATAATAATGTTCAAAAATATAGCCGAAATGAAAGCCGGTTTTAAGCATAGTACCAAAGCCGCTTTCCGAATGGATCTTTTTTACCGAATGAAAACTCACTCCAAAAGAGAAAGCAGGAGAAAGAAAAAAATCGTCAAAAAACTTAAAAGAATACTCGCAATGAAAAAGAAAAGGAATAACAGAAAAATACCTGGTAGTATCCCTGCCGGAAAACCGCTGATACCCGGATTCAATGCCAAGCAGCAAATTATCAAAAAATATATTTTCAATACCGGCCGAAAGGCTAATAGAATATCCCCGGGAGGTTATTTTTGCAAGATCAGAAATTGGCAAAAGATAGCCGCCGGAAAGAAGAAAACGAGATTTGTAGGAACTGACAATGGAAGGAGACTCACCGGGAATCAGTTTATCGAGAGCATTACCGGATTCAATCCCAATAGAACCGGATTTTTTTAAAATATCATCTTTTGAATAGCAGGTTATAGAATTGGCATAAACAATGCTGCTTGATTTAACATCAACAACACGAATAGTAATAGTATAATGTTGTTCATCAGCGTCAATAGAGCCCATAACAATATAATCAGCAGATACGGATTGACCAATACGAACAGCGCATAATTTGTCGGAGCATTGCATGGAGCCGAGATTTTTTTCTTTTACAACCACCTCAATCAGGTCCTTTTCCAATATATAAAATCTTTTTGCCTGGTAAAGAGTAAACTCAATTCTGTTCCTGGTAGTTCTGCCGTAAGACCGGGGAATATTATTAACGGAAAAATCCATCACAGCGACACGCTTTTTTAAAGAGGGATTCTTTTTTTCCGTTTCACCATAGGATTTTGTATGAAGAGCAGAAAGAAAAAAGAAAAAAAATGATATTGATATAATAAATTTTATATACATAAAAGAAATCCGGGACTAAAAAAAGCAGTTTCGGGATTAATTAATTTGCATTTCCAGATCTTTTATGGCATCCGGCATTTTTTTTCAAGCACTTTTTTGTAGTCTTACACCGGAATAACCTCTTTTCGAGTCTCTTCTTTCGAAGCAAAAAATTCCTTCATAAGCGCGGCAACCACTCCGGGTTTTTCAATGGGAACAAAATGACCGGCATCGGGAACGGTAACGATTTGCGCCCCCTTAA
>JAAENB010000907.1 GCA_024224995.1 bacterium
GGTGTCCTTCATTTTTCAGTTGACAATCTTCCGGAGTGCCGAAATGAAATTTTGGCACTGAACCCGGCGGCTCTGCCAAAATTTCATTTCGGCACTCCGGAAGTGCAAACTGCTTTTGGAACAAAATAAAGGATGCTTTTTATAATCTAAAAAATATCAGATGAAATGTCAAAATAATTTGTATAAAGCTGCGGATTTCAAAAGAGTGCAGCTTTTTAACCACAGAGGACACAGAGTATGCACAGAGGACACGGGAATAGGTATTCCCCCTGAGTCCGCAGGTAAAATATTTGATGCATTCAAACAGCAGGACGGCCAGAGTACCAAGGAGTTCGGGGGCACGGGGCTGGGACTGGCAATAACAAAACGGCTGGTTGAGATGATGGGGGGAGAAATTTCAGTTAAAAGTGTGGTAGGCAAAGGGAGCCGTTTTGAGATAGTTTTTCATGATGTGTCTGTTGCTGCAACCCGCCCCATATGCGACACAGAAAAGAAATTTGACGACGGGAATATTGTGTTTGAAAAAGCTGTTATCCTGGTTGTTGATGATATTGAAACCAACCGTGATTTGGTAAAAGGTTTTTTTAAGAATACTGAAATCACTGTTGTTGAAGCTGAAGACGGTATGAAGTCGATAATGATGGCCAAACAGCACAAACCGGATGTTATTCTTATGGATTTAAGAATGCCGATTATGAACGGGTATGAAGCAACCAGCCAGATACGCCATGATGAGCTAAAAAATATTCCTGTTATTGCTTTGACTGCATCAGGGATGAAAGAGAATAAAGAAAAAAGCAGGCAAAGCGTGTTTGACGCTTTTCTGACAAAACCTGTTCAAAGGTCGGATCTGTTCCGTGAATTATCAAATTATATGAAGCATTCAAAAACTGAACAACTATCTGTAAAATCGGAAGAAAGAGAAAAAACATCAGATATTTCTCCTGAAATTCTTGAAAAACTTCCGGAAATAGTTGACAGATTGGAAAATGAATATATGGTATTATGGAAATCAGCCTCTGAAACCGGTTTTTTTGATAATATAGAAGAATTTGCCAGGCAGATAAAAGAATTCGGCGAAGAATGTTTACTGGAAATTCTTCAACAATACGGCAATGATTTAAGTATACAGGTCAGCAGTTTTGATATTGAGAATATAAATGTTATGTTGGATTCGTATCCGGGACTGGTTAAAAAAATCAGACATCTTTCGTTAGCTAAAAGTTTGGCGTGAAATTTCAGATAAGTACTTGGACGTATATTTTCAGGTATGGAATTCTTCAAGAAACCGGGTTTTTCTGAAAAACCCGGTTTCATTCTGTGGCTGTATGTGCCCAGGCATATATGTTCTGATATGATATAATACAAACCTTCAGGGTTTCCGAATACCGGAAAACTTCTGCCCTGCCTACAGACACAGAATCCGTGTTCATCCGTGTTCATCCGTGTCCTGAAAAAGACACACACAGATTTGCACATGAAAATTTTCCTGCTACAGCACTTTTTAAATTCGTCCCCCTCTGCTCCCGCCGGATTTCAGGGCTTAAAGAAACCGGGTTTTTGAGAAAAACCCGGTTTCTGAATGTGTCCGAAAGGGGGGATGAATTTGCAAAGTGGTGTAGTAGTATGGTTCAGGAGAAATGAAAAGGGACTTGAATTGTGAATTTTATTGTTTGACAAAGAAATCATTCATTGATACTCACAGAAGTCTGGAAATATGATTTCAGAAGCTCGACAAATGTTATGTCTGAGGGTGAGCTGATACCCTTGGAGATTTCCTTGGACAAACTTAAAATGAGAGATTTATCCAGGCCCACTGCCGGTTATCTCTGCGGTGAAAAAAAAACAACATTTTTGGTAATTTTATCCATGTCAAGCAAACCAACCTATGAAGAATTAGAGAACAGGGTTAAAGAATTAGAAGATAAGACTCAGGACCTGACTCAATTTAAAAATGATTTTAACCTGTTTACCGAATCTATGCCTGATATGATTTGTACTATTGGTTATGACCAGAAGTTCAAACAAGTGAATCCCGCAGTTAGGAATAGGGGACGCCCATAAAATTATAAGTTTCGACGGTTGTGTAAAATGCGTCCTATTGCCAGTTTTAAACAGTCGTCGAAACTTATAATTTTATGGGCGTCCCCTATTTCCTCCCTATTTCCCTCATGTTTAGCTTATAATACGCCAACTCCAGTGAAAATACAAAATCAGCATAAGCATAAATAGCGCTGCAATCCATTGCATACTATTAATAAAGCGCTGCGCTCTTTTTTCATCAAAAGTGATTCTGGGTAAAAAAAAGTACGAAAAAATTACAAAGGCAGACAATATTCCAATTGAAACAAAATGTATATTTTTGCTGGAACATATCGGAACAAAACCTACCATCTCCGCTTGTTCAAGTAATGGTCTCACAAAGAGTGACAGATTACAGCAACAATACAGAGTCATACTTAGTCCCCACCAAAACACCTTTCTGTGAAGTTTGGAAACTTTATAAACCTGAGTGTTTTTCTTCATTATTATTGGCGTCCTTCATTGTCAGTTTACAATTCGGAGTTCTGTCTTAAGGCGGTTCGGCGGTCCTGGGGCAGACAGATTGCCAAACCGGCTGAAGGCGGAACTCCGAACTACTTTTATATCTTTTATACCGATATGAAGGATGCCTTATTTATTAAATTTTTTCAAGTGTTCTGCTTCTCCCTGGGTAAATGTTCTGGGGGCTAAAAGCCCATTTATCTGTAGAGTGATCGTAGATTTGATGCCTGGAGGCACTGGCCAGGACATTATATTACCGGGTCCATGATTATCAGGTAGTAAAAACAAATGACCAGCTTCATGCATTGATGCATAAGCAATTGCTCCTGCCAACTCGTCATTATTCACAAATTTACCGTTAAATGAAGGAAGGCTGAAGTTTCCAAGATAAACACGCCCTGTTCTTGTTAAGATATTACTCCCCCCATACCATATACCTCCATTCGCGTCTGCATTCGAGTTTGGGCTATATTTAATCGTGGGTTTCATAAACTTTTTCCCGTTAACTACTCCGATATCTACTCCGCCAAATGTATTGCTAACTATTTCAATTACTTTATTCTTTACTATTTCATTAGAGGGTGCAATACTATCAAACAATTTGACATTTGAAACATCAAATCCGCTAAAATCCAGGTAAAGCGTTCGCCCTCTTTTTATAAGAGTATGCACGGCAATCCCTACCGATGTTCCTATTAGTATAGTCCATGTTATAATACGAGTTAACATTTTCATAGTGAAGAAGCTTGCCAAACGCATATTTCCACTCGGATCAACATTATTTACAGGGTCTGCATGAGTATATAAGTACTTACTTATGCAGACTTGGCGGATCATAAATATTCCCCTTCCAAGGATCACTAGTAACAAATCCCCCCGTATCGGGATTATAATACCTTGCCCTCAGATAATAGAACCCGACATTCGGATCAAACTGTTCCCCGGTAAAAAGATAGTTGTTCTCAGTAGTTCCGGTACTGCTCAGAAGATTGCCGTAAGCATCATACATATATGTATCGGTCACGCCGGCCGTATCATCAGTTAGAGTTCTGGTACTGCCCAGTCCATCGTAATGATAATAGAAGTCTGAATCATTCCGATCCTGACTTATGAGGTCATCCCCATAGATATAGCTGACAATAAGAGAACCGGTTAAATCGGTTTCTCCCAGCACTTGGGCATAATCCCTGTTTTTATCCACAAGATAATAAGTGACTATACCGTCAGTTGTAGAACGCACTCTTATTCCATCATAATCATAAGCATATCCGACCGAACTCTGAGGAGTAACCACGGATACAAGCCTGTCTTCATAATTATATCCGTATGTAACGATATCAGTACCGTCATCTTTGGTACGGGTGTTGCCGTTGTCATCATACGTATATGTGACAGAAAAACCGTTTCCTGTCTCAGTCTCAAGCCGGTCATTGTCATCATAACTGTATGTGACAGTACCGGATGAATCTGTTTTGGTCAGCCGGTTTCCGAAATCATCATAACTGTAAGAGATGGTTTCGTTTCCGTTTGCAGGATCAGTGATGTTTTCTTCTGTAAGCCGGTTAAGGTTGTCATATTCGTAGCTGACAACCCTGTTGGCAGGCGTTTCTGTCACACTTTCCCGATTCCCGTCTGTTTTCAGGGTATAAACATAGCCCGATATCAGTTCGCCTGATGCTTTTTCGTTTCTGAGTTCTGTCAGGCGGTTCAGGGAATCATAATCATATCCGGCAACAGTGCCGTTGGGATATGCTACACTTTCCCTGTTTCCCGCATCGTCATAGGTATAGACAGTCACACTTTCATCAGGTGCGATAACAGTGTCAGGGCGGTTCAGGCCGTCATAGGTATAAGTTGTGGTTCCTGACGGCACTGTCACGGTTTTCCTGTTTCCGTTGGGATAATAGGTGTAGCTGATTTCCGTTCCGTCCGGATTTTCAACATTTGTCAGCCTGCCCCTGAAGTCATAATCGTTGTCTGTCACGCCCCCTGCATCGGTGACAGTATCAATTCTTCCTCCGGGCGTATAGGTGTAAGAAACTTCGGAACCGTCCTGGTATGTCTTTGTTTTCAGGCGA
>JAAENB010000908.1 GCA_024224995.1 bacterium
AGTGAAGGAGACCTGGAGAAGAGATTAAATGCCCTCATATACAGTGATATAATTGAGCAGGGAAGGAGTAATTTTTATTATCGTGGAGTACAGGATAATATATTTGATAAGGTATTCAGGGGCAGGTATGCCGATGATATCGACGAGTTTACTTCGGCTCCGCTCAGTACAGGTGATATAACTGATGAATATAAAGCTATGTACAAAGAGATAAAAGCAAAGTATCAAACTCTGTCAGGGAAGCATAATCATTACAAAGGAATATTTGCTGAATTTTTAATAATAAATATATTGATGTACAGGGCATATGAGAATAATGAGTTGTATACATCAATGATGGAGAACCTGCCGGAAGGTTTTCGATTTGCCGAATATAAAAGTGTGTGGTCCTATAAAGCCTCGCCCGTGCATAAGCGGGATATCCAGGTCGATATTTTTGCTCGTGTTAAAGATAAAGATGGATGCAGCCTCATAGGCGAGGTAAAGAACCGGGAAGAAACTAAATTTTCAAAAGAGGAAGCAGTGAAGTTTAGAGAAAAGGCTCAGATTTTAATGGAACTTGAAGATATACAAAAAGCAGCTCTCTTTGTTTTTTCTTTGAGTGGTTTTACGAAAGATGCCATATCGTATATGAAGGAGAACGATATGGCATGGACAGAAGACAAGCGTTGGATAGATAGATAATCTCACGTATTCTCCTTGACAAAGCCAAAACACCCTGTACAAAAAACCATTGCAGTCTGATATCACCAAACAAACAGGAGACAAACCATGTCAACAGAAATGATCCCGGAACGAAAAGATATTCCCGATAACCATAAATGGGATCTCACCCCCATGTTTAAAACCGATGAGGAGTGGGAAAAATTATACACGGAACTTGAAGGAGAGATAAATGCATACGCGAAATTTCAGGGCCGCCTGCACGAGTCCCTTGCGGTCTTTAAAGAGGCGCTGGACTTCGATATTGCCGTTGGTAAGAAGCTTGAGACCTTATATACCTATTCCCATTTAAAAAACGATGAAGATAAAACCGATCAGAAATACGAGGGAAATTACCAGCGGGCGGTAAACCTCTATACACGGATATCCGAGCAGGCCAGTTATATGAGCCCGGAGATCCAGTCAATCCCGGAAGAGACTATGAACGGTTTTCTAAAAGATGAAAGTATAAAAGAATACGGCTTTTACCTGGAAAAACTGCTCAGGTATAAGCCCCATACCAAAAGCAAAGAAATAGAAGAGATCCTTGCAATGTCAACGGAAGTTGCCCACGCGCCCTCCCAGATCTTTAGCCAGCTCGATAACGCAGATATGAAATTCGGCACCATAAAAGATGAAACAGGAAAAGAGGTGGAGCTGAGTCATGGAAATTTTAGCAGCTTTTTAATAAATCCAAACCGTGAACTGCGGGAAAAAGCATTTTTTCAGTATTACCAGGCATATGATAACCACAAAAATACCGTAGCAGCAACCCTGGGCGCCTCAGCTAAAAAGGATCATTTTTTCTCAAAAGTACGGAACTTTGAGAATTGCAGACGCTCCGCGCTATTCTCCGACAATGTACCGGATGAAGTGTACGATAATCTTATAAGCTCCGTGAGAAATAATTTCGCGCCAATATTCAAGTACCTGGACTTCAGAAAAAAAGCCCTGGGACTTAAAGAGCTTCATTTTTATGATACCTATGTACCTATTGTAAAGGATGTTGAATTCACCATGCCCTACGAAGAGGCAGTGGATCTCTGCATTGAAGCCCTACAGCCCCTGGGAGAGGAATATCTCGGGGTCTTAAAAGAAGGGCTCCTTGGAGGATGGGTAGACCGCTATGAGAACAAAGGAAAAAGAAGCGGAGCCTATTCATCGGGCTGCTATACCTCACCGCCCTATATTTTGCTTAATTATAAAGAAGAAAACATAAATAGTGTCTATACCCTTATTCATGAAGCAGGCCATTCCATGCATACCTGGTATGCAACGAAAAACCAGCCCTACATTGATTCGGAATATACAATCTTTGTAGCGGAAGTAGCCTCAACGTTTAATGAAACCCTGCTCAGCAAGTTTTTATTAAATAAATATAAGGATGATAATAAGATGCGGGCCTATATTTTAAACCGCGAGATCGACAATATCCGGGGAACCCTGTACCGGCAAACAATGTTCGCGGAATTTGAAAAAATAAGCCATAACCTGGTGGAGCAGAATCAGCCGCTGACTCTTGATACAATCCGCGATAGTTACCGGGACTTATTAAAAGCCTATTTTGGTGAAACAATGGTAATTGATGAAGTGCTGACCCTGGAAGCGCTTAGAATTCCGCATTTTTATTCACCCTTTTATGTATATAAATACTCAACCGGAATATCCGCGGCAATAGCCCTTGCCGATAAGGTAATGCGGGAAGGAGAACCTGCCCGGAACGACTATCTCAATTTTCTAAAACTGGGCGGAAGCATGTTTCCCCTTGAAGAACTCCGGGCTGCCGGAGTAGACATGGGAACACCCGCGCCAATAGAAGCGGCACTGGCCCATATGGGCCGCCTGGTGGATGAGCTTATTGAAGTGTATGAGAAACTGTAACAAGGTACAGGGTACAAGGTACAAGGCTAAAGGGGGATCTCCCCCTTGCACCTGTTTCTAATCTCCTTCATGGACAAAGGGCTGACCCAGCTCCCTGAAAGAAAATGTGTTAAATGCTCGAGTTCCGTCGTAGTCGAGAATCCTCAGGTCATCGGTTTCCGAAATGAGCTCCGCTTCCTGTCAATAATAACCCGGCTTTCATGATATATCTCCTTAATATGAGGGAAGGGTAAAAAAAGCGTTGATATTCTTTAATAGAGTCCATACATTTGTTTGCTGATATAAAAAATGTCTATTGACATAAAAATATAACATTTCATTAATGGCACAGGACAATAAAAATGAACATACAAGTAAATGAAATATTCTATTCAATCCAGGGAGAGACCACAACAACGGGCTTTCCTTCTCTTTTCATTCGGTTAACAGGATGCAATCTTAATTGCGTATACTGCGACACTCTTTATGCCAGGAAAGGGGGAGATAGTAAAACAATTTTTTCCCTTTTAGAAACCATAAAAGAATATCCTTCTGCGCATCATATTACGGTAACCGGGGGAGAACCCTTATTACAGGAAAATACGATAGTTTTGCTGCAAAAGATCGTGGATAAAGGATTCTCAGTCCAGGTTGAGACCAATGGCAGTATAGATTTGTCTGTGGTGCCAAAAGGAGTAAGGAAGATAGTTGATATAAAAACACCTTCCAGCGGAGAAGAGAATTCATTTTTAATGAAAAATCTTGACTTTATTGATAGCCGGGACGAAATAAAATTTGTAATTTATAATAATGAAGATTATTTGTTTTCAAAAGATTTTGTAAAATACTATCTTGCTAAAATAAAAGCAGTAATAAACTTTTCACCGGTTTCAGGTGTCATGTCCCCAAAAGAGCTTTCGGACAATATTGCCAGGGACAGGCTCCCGGTACGGCTCAACCTGCAATTGCATAAGATTGTGGGCCTGGAAACGGAACTGGAAAAGGGTTTATCGGAAAAATAATAAATAAGGAGCTTTTAGTTTATGGATTATGTTGGACATGTAATACGCCCTCCCAGTGAGGCATATAGTATGATAATTCAGGTCACCGTAGGGTGCTCTCATAATATGTGTACCTTTTGCGGTACCTATAAAGATGAAAAATTCCGTTTTAAAGATATGGGCCAGATCAAACGAGATATTGACGAAATGACTGCCGCCAGGCATCGTTTTAAAAAGGCATTTTTGGCGGATGGAGATGTTCTTATTCTGCCCACGGAGAAAATTCTTGAAATAATGTCCTATATAAAGGACCGGAATCCCAGTATTGAGCGCATCGGGGTCTACGGCAATGCCAAAGCCATTATAAAGAAAAGCCCGCAGGAGCTGGAAGAATTACGCAGTGCCGGTCTGGGAATTATTTACCAGGGAATAGAGAGCGGGAATAAAGAAGTGCTCCGGAAGATCAAAAAAGGTGCTTTCCCGCATCGCATGATAGAAACAGCTCATAAAGTAATCGACGCGGGAATTTTACTCTCACAGACCGTTCTCCTGGGCATTGGCGGAACTGAATTAAGCAGGGAGCACGCCATTGATACGGGAAAACTCCTTGGCGAAATGTCTCCCGATTACGCGGGAGCCCTTACTGTCATGGTTCTTCCCAATACTGAGCTCTACCCCGATTACCAATCGGGAAAATTTCAGCTGCCCGATAAATTTGGTCTTCTTGAGGAGCTGAAACATATAATAAACAATATGAATGTTCAGAGAAAGTGCTATTTCGCGTCAAATCACGCGTCTAACTATTTGCCGATCCGGGCAACATTCCCTGATGAACAGGCAAAAGTCCTGGCAATGCTTAACGAGGTTTTGAAAAAAAGAGATGAGAGCATGTTGAAACCGGAGCATATGAGAGCGTTGTAGCGTAAGGTAACCGGTGGCCCGGAAGGCCGGGTGATCGGTGGGGAAAAAGAGTTGACGCAGGGGCGATTATTTAATATTTTCAAAATAATAAATCGTGACACCGAATGGGGGAACAATGGATAAATCAATAGAAGACGCAATGAGATTCATCAGTGGTGAAATACAAGCAAACCCTGATGCGGACAAGATGAAGATTATTAACGAAGCAAGTCAAAAATACGACCTGAATCCCATGCAGACACAATTCTTTACAAACAAGTTTGTCCTGAATAAATAAAAGTCCCGGAAGGGGCCGAATAAGGGGCTTCCCGAATACGCGGGATTAGCCCCCACTCCTGCGAATATCTTCTTCGGTTTTTGAAACAATTATCTTCGAAAGATTACTAAAATATTTGTACAAATTTTTCTTGCCCCGGCTTTCAAATTTTATTTCCGAAAAAGAGTTGGATTTACGGCTGTAGAGGAGAAAGGCGCAGGTATATGTCCTGCCTGCCTGGATTCCGGGTGAAGATTTGCTTCCTTTTGAGGGATAAAGAGAGCCTGCCAGGGAAAAATCTGCTTTTAAATCCCGGCAGTATTCTTTTAAGTCTTTTGTGCTGATTAAACCGGGATATTTCTTCTTTTCGTCATAAAAGATCGATTCCAGCTCCATAACCGGAACAATGGGAAACCCCTTTTCCCGGAATTCCCGCAAAACAGTCTCCCTGAGAAGCCGTTCCTGTATATCGTTTATTTGCGCCGAAGAAAACCCAAGAACAAGTATTTTAGGTTTCACCCCAGCTTTCGCCCCTGTCAAAAGCATAACAGCAAAGACAAGACACAGCAAAAAGCTCCTATTTAATCTACAACTTTTCATAACCTGGTATCAGCCTGTCACTTTCCCCCACTCTTCTTTCCTGCCGATCACCGGTCACCCGGCCTCCGGCCACCGATTACCTTACTTAAGAAGGATCTTCTCTCCGCCGGGAACAACCATTGAACTGTCAAGATCCTCTGCTTCAATAGCAAATAAGGGCGATATCTCTATCACTTTTGTCTCAGCAGGAATTGCTATACCTCTTTTTTCCAGCCACGATCTATGAAGGGCAATCATGAGTTTCTGGGAGGAGTCAACAGAGTCTACTCCTGAGGCATTTTTAACCGGGGCGAATTCTTCTTCCCGCAAGGTTTCAAAAACGATATTATTTTGTGTTAAGAGAAGGGAGTCAAAAACGAACTTTTCAAACTTAAACCCCTCAATTTCGGATTGAGAACCGCCCTGGAAAGCCTTGATCTTTTTCTGAGCCGTATGATAGGGAAGAGATATATCGGAGCCGGAAGTTATTTTTTCCACAAAATCGGAACTAAAAAGATGAATGGCTATACTGCCCGATGAATAGGTAAGTTCTCCATTTGCGTCAGTTTCAGTGGTTTTTTCCTGCGGCATATCGGAATACTCAACAACACCGATCCTGCTATCGCTGAATTCCACAAAAACCCCGACTTTTTCTTCTGCGTAAGCTTTTTTAAGCGCTTTACTTGAAATATCGGCCTTATTTATAACATGAAACCCGATGAACGCGGGATCAATAATTTTAATCAGGGGATTGTCTACCTGGAAAAAGGAAATAATTTCAACCCCTCTTTTTTTCATTTCCGCCAGCGCGCCTGATGTAGCCAGTGCGGTGAGGCTGCCGCCATGACCGTCGGGATTTTTAAAAACACGGTTTTTGGTTTCCAGCATTAATTTGCCGTTTAAGTCAAGAGAGGGGATCATATTCTGAGGAAATATGAGTACATCATTTTTGTTAAGACCAAAGTAATTGTTTTCTTCTAAGTATTCAACAGTTTCATCGTGGTTTGCCCTGGATGTCATAATGAGCCAGGGAATGGCAACACCGTATTTTTCCGAATATTTCGCTATTTTTTCACCGTGAATGCGGAAAAGGGAGTTTCCCGAAACCGGTCCAACGGGAAATTTTCCCTTTGGACCATCGTACCCGAGCCGTGAACCCTGACCTCCTGCCACAAGAAAAGCCGCCACCTTACCCTGTTTAATAAAATCTTTTCCAATGTCACGGGCTTCTTTGTGCTGCTTTGTTTCTTCTTCTGTTTTGGGTAGAGGAATATAGGGCGCAGGGTTAAAATCAACAGAAGCGTTCTCCTCAGGTCCGGAATAGAGCTTTTTTATAAGGTCAAAATCAATATCTTTGCAGTCTTCCAGCAGGTCTTTTTTTTCCTCATTGGAAAGTCCATCCCAATTCTCAAAAACATGCTCCTGGTTGTGGGAATGGACACTTTTTATTACATCGTCATAGCCATCATAAGAGATCATAATTCCTCCGCGTCGATTATTCTAAAAATATTGTTAAGATAATTACGGTATAATTGCTTATATTGAAGTCTTTAGCTGGCGCAGCTTACGCTGCGCCTGGACGATGGGGGGTTAAGGGGGCTTCGCCCCCTTAA
>JAAENB010000909.1 GCA_024224995.1 bacterium
CTTTGGCGCGCCGGAATTTATTAATAAAACGACATCCTTCATTTTGCCCCAAAAGTAGTTGACACTTTCGAAGGAGTGCCGAAATGAAATTTTGGCACTGAATCCGGCGGGTACTGCCAAAATTTCATTTCGGCACTCCTTCGAATTGTCAACCGGAAAATGAAGGATGCCAATAAAACCATCCCTCTTGTTTTTGTTTGTCTTCAAGTTTCGCCGCCTAAAGCATATCAAAAATTCGAGGGGGTTTTTATGCCTGAATCAAAAAATCCTTAAAATTTCAATGGGATAGAGTTTTCGGACACACACTAACTAAGGATTAGTGAAATCATAAGTTATCTGAACATATCCATCCTTATTGACCGATACTGTAGCGCTGCTGTCTTTATAATTAGGCCCGGTGACAAAAGCAACATAGTCTCCATTCACCACAGTAAAGCTACCAAACCCTCGTTCTTCAATCACCACTTCATTAATATCGGTTACTCCTGCCAATATTAGTACTTCATTATCTTCAATGTCATTTATAATCACCGTATCAAAAGCATCATTGTAGTTGTGGATATCCGTCTTAACAAAAGTATCAATACCGGGACCGCCGTGCATTGAATCCTTATCACTTATATGCACTCCGTTATAATTTCCACCATCGCCGCTAATAAGTACGTCATTTCCTTCGCCACCATGTATCTTGTCGCCACCATTACCACCATTAAGTACGTCATTTCCCTTGCTACCATTTATCTCGTCGACACCATA
>JAAENB010000910.1 GCA_024224995.1 bacterium
GTTGTATCTACCTGAAATATTCCGCCCACATCAAGATCCGCTGCGGGATTTGCCGTGTTTATACCCACACTTCCTCCGTTCCAGGAAATATCTCCCGCGTTTCCCCCGGCTTCCCAGGCAGTTTGATTTAAAGCACTAATATCCTGCTGTAATAAATCCTGCTGCTGCTGGTTTACCTGCTTTAAATTTTTTATTTCTTCCTCCAATGAATTCATCCGTGAATACATATCGGAGAAACTGAACCCGTTTCCCTGGCTATCGGCCGATCCGGAATTATTGGAAGAAGTGAGCCCGGCCTCACACCCGGAAAAAACCGCTATTAGAAGAACCAATGAGAATACTTGAGACGCTTTACGTACCTGTTTCATAGTCTTACCTCTTGTTTTTTTTAATTAAAAGGTACAGGGACGGGGGGCACTATGCTGTACCTTCTTTTATGATTAGAACCATTCAAGTTGATCATGGTTATATTTGGCAATTGATTAATTTTTAAAAATAAAAAACACTATAATATGGTA
>JAAENB010000911.1 GCA_024224995.1 bacterium
AGCTCTTTGGATTGCTGCGGAACTCGCTCCGCTCAAACAGTCCTCACAACCCAAAGAGCTCATACTTCCAGGCCAGATGCAGCTCGCAATACTATCAGGTTTCTGACCTATTTTTTCCCTGCTTCGCAGGGTCCGCACTCTCAAGAAACTCTTTTTAAATAGGGCCGGTTTCCGGGAAGAGAGGCGTTGCATGCAACGTCTTTACGGGTTGGTTTCCCGAAGATTTGTCCCGGGTCAACACCTGCAAATATCCATACCTATTATACGATTCAAGCCCATTGTAAAAATGCCCTGGAAGGGCATCGTCATGTAGCCCGGGGTTTTTAACCCCGGGCAGCCCCATGCTGAGACCGATCCATTTTTTAAAAACAGTTTCTGACCTATTTTTTTTCGGCCATTATCTCAATATCCCGGAGGTGCTTCTATAAATATGGAGCTGAATGGGGTCATAAAAAATATTAGCCAGAACAGAATATACAGAAGGATAGAAACAGTAGGATCTCTATCCACAAAAGGCGAATCGATATAAATTTCATCGTCACGAAAGAGAAAAGCAGGCAGTTTTATTTGCCTCGAATCGGGCCATGATTGGGCATGGGGGAGAACTATCTGTAAATGAGCCCAGGTTCCCGAAAGAAGCACCCCGATTAAAAATACCCACCACATATAATGATACTGCTCAGTCACGTATACCCGGTATAAGGGTTCACCATATCCCAAAATGACAATCGCGCTGAGGCACAGCCCCACAAAAATACCAAAGTAGCCCGTTGGTTTGTAAATCAGCATGGTAATAGTTAGCGCGATAATAAGGCAAAATAATTCAATAAAACTTGCCTCAAGAAAATACATTCCAACAGATTCCCCGAAATATAATACATGCAATACAAGCTCCGCCGGGACCAGGCCAATAATCAACAGCGCCTTAAACTTGCGGGCCGGAACCTGGTATTGCGTTAGAAGAACAACAAGAAAAACAACACCCGTAATCCACCCGCCAAAGCGTAAGGTATACGATCCGTAATCAATGGGTAAAACAGCAAAAGCCCCTGCCATGGGCAGCAGGCAGAGATAGATTATATGCAGGGAAATTAAATTTTTCATAAAAATTCCGGTCTCTTAGACTACCTGGGATTACCCCGGCTGAGTTCAAGACGGCTCGGGGTGAGTGCTTGGTAAAAAATTGATAAAAACAAAAGCATTCTTAATGCCGAAAACATAATGAGTTCGGCATTAAGAAAATCACATTTTCTTATTTTTCAATTGGCTCTTCTTTTGCAGCAGGATCTGCCTTGTCGGCCTTAGTATCATCTGCTACAGCCGTGTCGTCGGCCTTAGCATCATCCGCTGCCGCTACAGGATGCTCTTTATCACCCGCGGGTTGCTCAGGACCTTTACCTTTACATCCCCAAAATGATAAGGCAAAAACGACTGTAATCGTTAAAACAGTTAAAAGAATTTTGTTGTTTTTCATAAGTACTCTCCTGTTAATAGTTTACCTGGAAACCAGGGATTTAAAATTTGATCGCTAAAAATAGTTCCCTTTCCGGCACAGGTCAACCTCTTTTTTAACGCTCTTTTTGCAAATATACTTAAAAAAACAAAAAAATCTTGCAATAAAGTCAATCAATTTAAAAAATTGACCGTATGAATATGAGTACAAATTCCTTATTTTCCTGTTTTATATTGTTTTTTTTCACCATAATCTCATGTTTTAACAATAATTTGCTAAGTGACGGGGGAAAAAGCTCTGATAATGATATTATCTCTTTTACCCTGCCTTCAGGCGCCCTTTCTACCGGTATTGATCCCGCGAATCACACCGTTCACCTTACGGTAAGCGCCGACCCGGACCTGTCGGCGCTCACCCCGGGAATAATTATATCGGACCACGCGAGCATTACCCCTGCCTCAAATGAAACAATCAATTTTTCATCGGGACCTGTTATTTATACGATAACAGCGGAAAACGGCAGAACACAGGTTTGGCAGGTGAGTATAACCAAAGTGTTAAACAGCAGTAAAGAGATACAGTCCTTCCTGCTGCCCGCTGCGGGGAATGACGTACTTGATTATGACTGGCCCGGCTCTATTGATGAAAGCAATCATAATATTACCGTTCAGGTACCGCATAACACGACTGCAAGCGCGCTGAAAGCCCAATTCGTAAGCACCGGGAATTCGGTCACTGCCGCAGGAGTACCGCAGACAAGCGGCAGCACAGAGGTTAATTTCTCAAGCCCTGTTACCTACCGGGTAACCGCATCTGACGGTTCATACCAGGACTATACCGTAACAGTTACCCCGAAAGCGGCTTCCACCTGGACTGGTGACTGCATTATTAGCTCTGCCGATGATATTAAAGCTCTTTCCAGCTGCACAATGGTGACCGGCAATCTTGCCATTGGCGGTAATCCTGCTTCTCCCACTGAGTTTACTTCTCTGAACGGCCTAAAAAACCTGTCCGTAATAGGGGGAAGCCTGCTTATTTCCTACAATAATAAACTGGCAAATCTTGATGGACTACAGAACCTCAGTTCAATCCAGTGTACGTACGGGATATACGCGCAGTACGGGGTCTACATCTTTGAAAATCCTTCCCTGGAAAGTATAAGCGGCTTAAACAGCCTTACCCTGATGACGAGAGACCTGGTGATCTATGCTAATTCTATTCTGGCAAACCTGGATGGGCTTGGGGGGCTCAGTTCTGTTGAGCGGCTGCACATCTATCAACATTCTTCCCTGGAAAATATAAACGGGTTAAGCAATATCACCAGTGTTACCTCAACGCTGAAAATCAGTGATAACGAGATTCTGCCTGGCCTGGGGCTTGACGCATTAACACTCGTTGAAAGCAATTTCACTGTAGAAGATAATCCGGCACTCTGCACAAACATTGTTGAGGGACTGAGAGACCGGGATGGGATGCAAATAAACGGGTTTATAAAAATTGAAGATAATAAAACATGTGATTAATCTAACTATAAGAAAGGGGGCTTTAGTCTTATGAAAAGATCAATAATACCAGTTATAGCTATCATAATAATCATATCAATCATAACCGCCTGCGGCAGTGTAATCGGAGACGGGGCAAAAAGAGACGATACCGATATCCTGGCATTTCAAATCGATGAACAAACAGAAACCGCTGTTATAGATAATGAAAATCACCGGGTTACGATCCAGGTAAGCTATACAGCAAACCTCTCAGCGCTAAGCCCGGCTATTGATATCCCGGCAGGTTCGACGATCTCTCCGGCCTCCGGAGAAAAGACCGATTTTAGCGGCACAGTGGTTGACTATACGGTTACCGCGGAAAACGGCAAAACACAGGTCTGGAAAGTTTCTGTTATTAAAAATGCCCCAATAACGGCCTTGAGCTTCCCCGCTTCAATAAATACCGGACTTTCAACAGATGTTATTGGAACACATAACGACAGTAATTCGATAACCGCTGCCGTTCCCTCAGGAACGGATGTTAGCGAGCTGATTGCCCAATTCACGACTACGGGCACATCGGTTTTTGCCGGAGGGGTGGAACAGGTAAGCGGATCTACAAAGAATAACTTTGGTTCCTCCGTAGTCTACAAGGTTACCATGCCGGATTCTTCGATAAAAGAATGTACGGTAACTGTTATTTTTGACCCCGGAAAAGTATACGAAGGTGATTACATCATTATTTCCGCTGATAGTATTTCCTACCTGGAAGAGGGAGGGTACACCACTATTAATGGCTGCCTCGCTATTCAAATTAACTCTTCCGATCCCACTCCGGTTACGGATCTCAAGGGGCTGGAATCTTTATCCCATGTGAAGGGGTACCTGCAAGTAGCGAACAATAGTACTCTTGAAAGCCTGGAAGGGCTCAGCGGTCTCACAACAGTTGACGGGTGCGTGGCCATTACGGATAACACGGCACTGAAAAGTACAAAAGGGCTCAGCAGCCTCTCTTCGGTAGGCATTGACTACGATATCTCTGTAACTATCTCCAAAAACTCCGTTCTGGAAAGCGCGGAAGGATTTAATGCCCTCAAATCGGCCGGCGGTTCTCTTTTGATCTATGAGAACCCTTTGCTGAATAAAGTGGATGGATTCAACGAGCTTCCCTCTATTGGCCTGCATATGTCTATCTCCAATAACGACGTTCTGGAAAGCGTGACAGGATTTTCCGCCCTCAAATCAGTTGGCAGCAGTTGTTTCATCTGGAATAATCCTTTGCTGAATACAATGGATGGGTTAAGCGAGCTTACATCCGTTGGCCTGGAAATGTATGTAAAAAATAATGACAAACTGCTTACCCTGGATGGTCTCAGCAGTCTTAGCTCTGTGGGCAAAGACCTGGAAATTACCGATCACGCGATCCTGGCAAGCATAGAAGGTCTTAAAAAACTCTCAACCGTTAGCGGGTATGTGAAAATAGAGAATAATCCTTTGCTGAGCAGTCTTAAAGGGCTTGAGAGTCTCACGTCTACAGGCGGTAACCTGGAAATTCTTAATACTGATAAACCCATAAACCTGGAAGGATTAAGCGGTCTCAAAACCATTGGCGGCGACCTGTATATCAGCGGCAACGATGCCCTGGAATCCCTGGAAGGATTAGACAGCCTCATATCTATTGGCGCCGGCCTCACGATCAATGGGAACTCTGTCCTGGCAAGCCTGGAAGGTTTACACCAACTCACCTCGGTCAATGGTCACCTGGATATAACCGGCAGCAATACCCTGGTAAACCTGGAAGGGTTCAGAAGCCTTAGCACCGTAAGCGGGAACCTGCTCATGAGGTCAAATGAAATTATTAACAGCCTGGAAGGCCTAAGGAACCTCTCATCGCTTGGCGGTGACCTGATTATCTCCAGTAACGCTGCCCTGGGTAACCTGGAAGGGCTTGAAAATATCCCATCGCTTGGCGGAGACCTGTCCATAACCGGCAATACTATCCTGGCAAACATAGAAGGATTACGCGGCATCGAATCGATAAACAACGGACACATAGAGATTGCAAATAACCCTTCCCTGCTTACCCTGGCAGGACTGAGGAACCTTACAACACTGTACAGCTATCTCAGGATCATCAACAATGACAAACTGGAAAGCCTGGGACTCAACAGCCTCCCCGTGGCGGACGGCAGCATGACTATTATGAATAATGAATCCCTGGAAAGCGTTGAATTCAACAGCCTTACCTTAGTGGACGGTTATCTCTGGATCAATAATAATGATAAGCTCTTAAGCCTGGCAGGACTGGGCAGCCTGGGAAAGGTTGACGGTTACCTGAAGATCTATGGCAATAATATGCTGTCCTCTGCGGCAGGACTGGCGAATCTCACAACAGTCAGTACAGACCTCACGATCAGCAGCAACGATTCTCTTACAAGCCTGGGCCTTAACACTTCAATTTCCATTACGGACGAATTCATTATTACTTCGAATTCGCAGCTGTGTGAAAACCTGGCAAAGGAGCTGTATGAACTGATAAAAACAAATATTGGCGGGACTCCAACAATAAACTCCAACAAAAATTGCGATTAATTTAAAGGTGCTTATGAAAAAATCAATACTATTAATAATATCAATTTTAGCAATCATATCAATCCTTACTTCCTGTTTCAATGTAATCGGAAACGGATCAAAAAAAAGGGATACCGATATACTGGCTTTCCAAATCGACGCGGAAACAGGGCCTGCTGTTATCGATAAGAAAAACCACCGGGTCAGGGTTGTAGTCAACTATACAACAGACGTGACCGCGCTGGCGCCGACTATAGTAATTCCGGAAGGAACAGCGATCTCGCCTGCTTCAGGAGTAAAAACGGATTTTAGCGACACTGATGTTGACTATACGGTTACGGCGGAAAACGGGAAAAAGCAGGTATGGAAAATATCTGTTGTTAAAAATACGCCAATAAAATCCCTTATCTTTACGGCTTCCTCAAACTCTGAACTATCAGCGGATGTAATAGGAACATTTGAAAATAGTCATACCATTGCCGCAGAGATACCCGGCGGAACGGACGTCACCGGGCTGGCTGCCCATTTTGAGACTACCGGAAAATTGGTAACCGTGCAGGGGGTGGAACAGATCAGCGGTACTACTAAAAATGACTTTAGCTCCCCGGTCATTTACCAGGTCACAATGGAAAATTCAAGCATAGAGGAATGCACTGTTCAGGTTGTTTTTAAATATATTTGTCCGGATAAAATCATGACCGGTCCTATCCAGGTTAACAGCAAACAGGATATTGAGGACCTGTTGGGGGTTACCATTATTTCAGGAGACCTTACTATTGAAATAAACGATTCCGATCCCACACCGGTTACGGATTTAACCGGGCTGCAATGTTTAACCAGTGTTACGGGGAACCTGTACATTAAAAACAATGAAACACTAAAAAATCTGGAAGGCCTTAACAACCTCACATCAGTTGGCGGATTTCTGAACATCTCGACAAATCCTGCCCTGGAAAGTATGAAAGGGCTGGACAGCCTGTCATCGGTAAATAACCTGTCTATATACGTGAACGCAGCCCTGGAAAGTATGGAAGGGCTCGGCAGCCTGTCATCGGTAATGGACCTGCATATCTCCATGAACCATGTCCTGGAAAACCTGGAAGGATTTGATGCGCTCACATCAACGCAAAGGAATCTGTCCATTTTCGCTAATTCTTCTCTGAAAAATCTGGAAGGATTAAACGGCCTCAAATCGATCGGCCGGGATTTGCTTATTGCTAGTAATGACAAGCTGGAAAGCCTGGCAGCTCTCAGCAGCCTTACCTCTGTGGGCAGAACCCCTGATAACCTCGGCAGCCTGGAAATCACCGGTAATGATATGCTGGGGACTCTGGAAGGACTTGAAAATCTTACATCGGTTTATGAAGACGTGACGATCAGCGATAACGCGAAGCTCACAAGTATGGAAGGACTAAGCAGTCTCAAATCGGTTTATAAAAACCTGGCGATCAACGATAATGCTATGCTGGGAAGTCTGAAGGGACTGAACGCTCTCACATCGGTTTATGAAGACGTGACGATCAGCAATAACGCGAAGCTCACAAGTACGAAAGGACTTGTAAATTTCACATCGTTTGATAAAAACCTGGTGATCAGCGATAACGCTATACTTCCGAGCCTGGAAGGACTTGAAAGTATCACATCGGTTGTTGGAGACCTGACGATCAGCAATAACCCTATGCTGGCGAGCCTGGAAGGATTAAACTGCCTCAAATCGGCAAACAGCAATTTGTATATTAGTAATAATGACAAGCTGGAAAACCTGGCAGCTCTCAACAGCCTTACATCTGTGGGCAAAGTCACCGGCTACGGTTACATCGGCGACCTGGAAATCAGCGATAATGATATCCTGGCAAGTCTGGAAGGACTTGGAAATCTCACAACGCTTTATGGAAGCCTCACGATCAGCAATAACGCTATGCTGCCGAGTCTGCAAGGACTAAACGGTATCACATCGGTTTTTGGACACCTGACAATCAGCGATAACGCTATGCTGGCAAGCCTGGAAGGATTAAACTGCCTCAAATCGGCAAACAGCAATTTGTATATTAGCAATAATGACAAACTCGAAAGCCTGGCAGCTCTCAGCAGCCTTACATCTATAGGCATATCCTCCTATTACAGCGGCAGCCTGAAAATCAACGATAATGATATACTGCCGAGTCTGGAAGGACTTGAAAATCTCACAACGCTTTATGGAAACCTGATGATTCAAAATAACGCTATGCTGGCGAGTCTCAAAGGACTTGAAAATCTCGCATTGGTTGATAGAAGCCTGATGATCACCGATAACGCTACGCTGCCGAGCCTGGAAGGATTTGAAAATATCACATCGATTGATGAAAGCCTGGTGGTTCAAAATAACGCTATGCTGGCGAGCCTGGAAGGACTTGGAAATATTACATCGGTTCATGGGAGCCTCACGATCAGCGATAACGCTATCCTGGCGGGTCTGGAAGGACTTAGAAATCTCATATCGATTAATGGAAACCTCTTGATCAGTGATAACGCTATGCTGACAAGCCTGGAAGGACTTGGAAATTTTACATCGGTTAACAATAGCCTCACGATCAACAATAACGCTATGCTGACGAGCCTGGAAGGATTAAACAGCCTCAAATTGGCAAACTATAATCTGTGTATTAGTAATAATGACAAGCTGGAAAACCTGGAAGCTCTCAGCGGCCTTACCTCAGTGGGCAGAACCTCCGGCTCCGATTATCACTTCGGTGACCTGGAAATCACCGGTAACGCTATCCTGCCGAGCCTGGAAGGCCTTGGAAATATTACATCGGTTTATGGGAACCTGGTGATGAGCGATAACGCCGCCCTCATAAGCATTGGGCTTAACAGTTTAAATTCCGTTGGACAAAATTTCACCATTACCACGAATACGGAACTGTGTAAAAACCTGGCTGAGCAATTAAGAGACGATGTCGCGATTACAGGAAGTATAGAGATAACCGGCAATAAAGATTGTCTCTAATCTAATTATGAACTAATTAAAAAAAAGGACTGTATCTTATGAAAAAATCAGTAGTATTAGTAATCTCAATTTTAGCAATCATATCAATCCTTACATCCTGTTTCAATGTAATCGGAGACGGAAACAAAAGAAAGGATACCGATATACTGGCATTTCAAATAGACACGGAAACAGAGCCTGCTATTATTGATAAGAAAAATCACCGGGTTTGGATTGAAGTGGACTATACAGCAGACATGACAGCGCTGGCGCCCACTATAATAATTCCCGATGGAACGCGCATCTCGCCTGCTTCAGGAGAGAAGACGGATTTTAGCGGCACTGATGTTAACTATACGGTTACGGCGGAAAACGGGAAAAAACAGGTCTGGAAAATCTCTGTTACCAATAATTTACCCATAAAATCCTTTATCTTTACTGCTTCCTCAAACACTGAACTATCAGCAGATGCTGTAGGAACATTTGAAAGTCTTCATGCCATTGCCGTGGGCATACCTGCGGGAACAGAAATCACCGGGCTCGCTGCCCATTTCAGGACCAGCGCCAAATCGGTTACTGTGGAGGGAGTGGAACAGGAGAGCGGTACAACAATAAACGACTTTAGCTCCCCGGTTATTTACCGGGCAACAATGGAAGATTCAACTGTTCATGAATGCACTGTTACTGTTTTTTTTGAATATATTTGTCCGGCAAAAACCCTTTCCGGCCCTATCCGGGTTAATAGCAGACAGGATATTGAAGCCCTGTTGGGAGTTACTGTTATTGAAGGTGATCTTACTATTTACCTAAACGATTCCGATCCGGTTACGGATTTAAGCGGACTGCAATGTTTAACCACTGTCACGGGAAATCTGACTATTCAAAAAAATGAGGCGCTAAAAAACCTGGAAGGTCTTAACAACCTCATATCAGTTGGCGAGCAACTGTACATCTATTCAAACCCGGCCCTGGAAAACCTGGAAGCTCTCAGCAGCCTTGCATCTGCGGGCAAAGGCCCCGGCTACAGCGGCGGCCTGAAAATCTCTCATAATGCTATGCTGCCAAATCTGAAAGGACTTGAAAATCTTACATCGGTTTATGATAACCTGTGGATCGGTAGTAACAATAAGCTGACGAGTCTGGAAGGACTTGAAAATATAACATCGGTTGAAGGCACCCTGTACATCAATTTTAACATGGCTCTAAAAAATTTGAAAGGGCTGGACAACCTGTTATCGGTAAATAGCCTGGAGATCATCATAAGTCCAGCCCTGGAAAGCCTGGAAGGATTAAATAAGCTCACATCAACCGGCAATCTGCGCATCCTGGGTAACGATTCCCTGAAAAATCTGGAAGGATTAAACAGCCTCAAATCGATAGGCAACAGTTTAACTATTAGTAATAATGACTGGCTGGAAAACCTGGAAGCTCTCAGCAGCCTTACATCTGTGGGCAAAGCCTCTAATAATAACACCGGTGGCCTGACGATTAACAAGACTATGCTGTCAGATCTGAAAGGACTTAGAAATCTCACATCGTTCAATGGAAGCCTGGATATTAACAATAACGCTATGCTGACGAGCCTGGAAGGACTTGAAAATATCACAGCGTGTTCAGACCTGGAGATCCGCAATAACCGCATGCTGCCGAACCTGGAAGGACTTGAAAATATCACAGCGGTTAATGGAAACCTGGAGATCAGCAGTAACCGTATGCTGACGAGCCTGGAAGGACTTCGAAATATCACAGCGGTTGCCAGATACCTGGAGATCAGCGGTAATGCTATCCTGCCGAGCCTGGCAGGACTTGAGAATATCACATCGTGTTCAGACCTGGAGATCAGCGATAACGCTATCCTGCCGAGCCTGGCAGGACTTGAAAATATCACAGCGTGTTCAGACCTGGAGATCAGCAATAATGCCATGCTTGGGAGTCTGAAAGAACTTGGAAATCTCACGCCTTATGGAAGCGTGATAATCGATAATAACGCTATCCTGCCGAACCTGGAAGGACTTGAAAATATCACATCGGTTAATGGAAGCCTGGAGATCAGCAGTAACCGTATACTGACGAGCCTGGAAGGACTTCGAAATATCACATCCGTTGCCAGAGACCTGGAGATCAGCGATAACCCTATCCTGCCGAACCTGGAAGGACTTGAAAATATCACAGCGGTTAATGGATTCCTCACAATCACCAAGAACCCCGCCCTCATAAGCCTGGGGCTTAACGGGTTAAATTCCGTTAGCAGAGATTTCACCATTACTTCGAATACGGAACTGTGCGAAAACCTGGCTGAGCAATTAAGAGACAATGTCGCGATTACAGGAACTATAAAGATAACCGGCAATAAAGATTGTCTCTAATTTAATTTTTGAACTAACTGAAAAAAAAGGACTGTATCTTATGAAAAAATCAGTACTATTAATAATCTCAATTTTAGCAATCGTATCAATCCTTACCTCCTGTTTCAATGTAATCGGAGACGGAAACAAAAGAAAGGATACCGATATACTGGCATTTCAAATCGACACGGAAACAGAGTCTGCTGTTATTGATAAAAAAAATCACCGGGTCTGGATTGAAATTGACTATACAGCAGACATCGAAGCGCTGGCGCCGACTATAATAATTTCGGAGGGAGCAGCTATCTCGCCTGCCTCAGGAGAGAAGAGGGATTTCAGGGACTCTGCTGTTGACTATACTGTTATTGCGGAAAACGGAAAAAAGCAGGTATGGAAAATCTCTGTTACCAATAATTTACCCATAAAATCCTTTATCTTTACTGCTTCCTCAAACACTGAACTATCAGCAGATGCTGCAGGAACAATTGAAAGTCTTCAGACCATTGCTGTGGGCATACCTGCGGGAACGGAAACCTCCGGGCTCGCTGCCCATTTCAGGACCAGCGCAAAATCGCTTACTGTGGAGGGAGTGGAACAGGAGAGCGGTATAACAATAAACGACTTTAGCTCCCCGGTTATTTACCGGGCAACAATGGAAGATTCAACTGTTCATGAATGCACGGTCCGTATTGTTTTTAAATATACTTGCCCGGAAAAAACCCTTTCCGGCCCTGTCGAGGTTAACAGCAGACAGGATATTGAAGCCCTGTTGGGAGTTACTGTTATTGAAGGTGATCTTACTATTGAATTAAACGATTCCGATCCGGTTACGGATTTAAGCGGACTGCAATGTTTAACCACTGTCACGGGAAACCTGTATATTCAAAAAAATGAGGCGCTAAAAAACCTGGAAGGTCTTAACAACCTCATATCAGTTGGCGGAACTCTAAACATCGAGGGAAACCCTGCCCTGGAAAACCTGGAAGCTCTTAGCAACCTCATATCAGTTGACGAGTCTCTGTACATCCACTCAAACCCGGCCCTGGAAAACCTGGAAGGTCTCAGCAGCCTTACAGTAATTACCAGTCTCCTGAGAATCAGCGGTAATGCCATCCTGTCAAATCTGAAAGGACTTAGAAATCTCACATCGCTCAATGGAACCCTGTGGATAAACAATAACGCTATGCTGACGAGCCTTGAAGGACTTAAAAATCTCACATCGGTTAATGGAGGCCTGTACATCAACAGTAACCCTATGTTGACGAGTCTCGAAGGACTTGAAAATTTCACATCGGTTAATGGAAACCTGTGGATATACACTAACGCTATGCTGACGAGCCTGGAAGGACTTAGAAATATCACATCGGTTAAAGAAAAGCTGTGGATAAACGATAACGCTATCCTGCCGAGCCTGGCAGGACTTGAGAATATCCCAGCGTGTTCAGACCTGGAGATCAGCAATAATGCCATGCTTGGGAGTCTGAAAGAACTTAGAAATCTCACGCCTTATAGAAGCGTGATAATCAACAATAACACTATCCTGCCGAACCTGGAAGGACTTGAAAATATCACAGCGGTTAATGGATTCCTCACAATCACCAAGAACCCCGCCC
>JAAENB010000912.1 GCA_024224995.1 bacterium
GAATGCAGACAGGACGCTCCGCGTCCGGGTCGGTATGCAGGAAGACTGTTTCAGGCAGCCGGAAACAGGACGCGGAGCGTCCCGGCTGCATTCCCACGCAGAGCGTGGGAACGAGGAGTTGTTTTATTTTGGTTACACTCAAATACTTTTAAGTTCTATTGACATTTCCGCCTGTTTTGTGAAACAACTGTTAAGGAGGATATGGGCAGGGCAAAGTTTGTCTGCCCTGTAAAAGAGCCAACAATAAACACAGGTGTTTGTTTCATGCTTCTTAAAAAAAAACCGAATCTGTCAAAAAAGAGATTAAGAAAAAAACGGCCAGGCTGGAGAAAATATCAGGTAAAACTTAACAGAAGTAATACCAAAAAAAGTATAATCAAAAAGATTTGCAAATTTTCAACAGTTGTCCTTTTTTTATTTGTTGTTTATCATATAATGACCGGCGGGCCTGGCGAAGCTGTATATTATAATGATAAAACCGCAGATAAACAGAAAACAGAGTCTCTCTCCCCAGGCGCCCTGCCTTCCGATTCTGCCCGGATAACAGGCAAAGAAGCTATCCATACTTTATTGGACAGCAAAGTATTTGTTAATTTCAGGAAAAAAAAATTTGATTTCACTTCAAAAGACGAACAGCGTCTGCTTGTCGATACTACCATTGATGAGTCCCTGCAAAATTTCATAATAGACAGTGTGGATTTATCAACATCCCGGTATGTGGGAATTGTGGTTATGGATCCTTATACCGGTAAGATAATATCTATGGTGGGTTTTGACAAAGCAGACCGCGAGGTCAACCCATGCCTTTCCACCTTTCCTGCGGCAAGCATTTTCAAAATAGTAACAGCATCGGCAGTTGTTGAAAAATGCGGATTCAATCCCCATTCTGTTATCAAATACAGGGGCGGAAAATACACCTTGTATAAGTACCAGTTGAGAAAAGAGCAGGGTAAAAGGGCCAACAGGATAACACTGAAAGATTCATTTGCAAAATCAGTCAACCCTGTTTTCGGTAAAATCGGTATCCATTATCTTGGCAGAAGCGCTCTTGAAGAATATGCAGGCACATTCGGATTTAACAGGAACATCAACTTTGAAATCCCGCTTCCCCCCAGTTCTTTTTCCATAACTGACAAACCTTACCGATGGGCTGAAATTGCCAGCGGATTCAACAGGGAAACACTCATGTCCCCCCTTCACGGTGCAATGATAGCCTCTGCAATCCTTAACAGGGGCAACATGGCAGAACCCGTTATTATTGAACAGATAACAGATGAAAACGGACATGCTCTGTACAAGGCCGGTGATGTAAAGAGCAGCCAGGCTGTCAGACACAGCACATCTGCTACTATTAAGGATATGATGAAGGCCACGATAAAATCAGGAACATGCAGAAAGATGTTCAGAGGTTACCGGAAAGACCGCACACTTTCAAAACTTGATATAGGAGGGAAATCCGGCAGCATTAACAGCAGGAAACATGAAGGGCGGCGCTATGACTGGTTTGTAGGATATGCAGGGGAAAAAGAGGGTAATAAAAAAATTGCCATATCTGTTTTAATTGCCCATGAAAAATATATTGGCAAAAGAGCAGCCAAATATGCTCGGATTATAATAAAAGAATATTTTAATAATTGATAATTGATAATTGATAATTGATTATCAATTATAGTAGTACAGCACTTTTTAAATTCGTCCCCCTCCGCTCCCGCCGGATTGCTAAATCCGGCGGCTTGGATTTAGCAATCCAAGCCGAGCGAAGAGGGGGGATGGATTTACAACGTGGTGTAGTAGTTAGATTTTGGTTGTCCCGGCATGATTTTTGCTTGCAGAAAATATCGGGCGGTTCCGACTCAATTATCAATTATCAATTATCAATTATCAATTATCAAAGAGGAGTTTTTATGCCAGGTTTTGAATTATTTGGTGATGAAGAGCGAAAACAGGTTCAGGATGTGCTTGATACAGGTGTCCTGTCTCGATACGGTTTTGATCAGGCGAGAAAAGGACACTGGAAAGCAAAAACTTTTGAGGCTGAACTGGTAAAACGTCTGGAAGGCAGTGGCGAGGCGTCGAATTTTTACTGTCACCTGTGTTCCAGCGGCACCGCGGCCCTCAGCATTGCTTTGGCTTCCTGTGGTATCGGGGCCGGGGATGAGGTTATTGTCCCGCCGTTTACTTTCATTGCAACCATTGAGGCTGTGCTGAACGCAGGGGCAATACCTGTTTTTTCCGAAATTGATGAAACCCTGTGTCTTGACCCTGAAGCTGCAGAGCCTATTATAACACCGCGCACAAAAGCAATAATGCCTGTTCATATGTGCGGTTCCATGGCTCGCATTGATGAAATAAAAACGCTTTGCAAAGAAAAGGGGCTTTTTCTGATAGAAGATGCATGCCAGTCCCTTGGTGCTGATTTTAACGGAAAAGCTTTGGGAACATTCGGCCAGATGGGCTGTTTTTCATTTGATTCTGTTAAAACAGTTACATGCGGAGAAGGCGGAGCAATTGTTACCAGCGATGAAGATCTTTATAAAACAGCAGATGCCTGGGCCGACCACGGGCATGATCACATCGGCAATGACAGGGGGCTTGAAGGGCACCATGTTCTCGGCATGAACTATCGCATCAGTGAACTTAATGCTGCCGTGGGAGTTGCCCAGTTAAGAAAGCTTGATGTTATATTGGAAAAACAGCGCATGCATAAAAAGGCAATAAAGGAAGCAATGGCTGAAATACCTGGAATCAGTTTCCGAAAAATCCCGGATGAAAAAGGCGACTCTGCTACTTTTCTTTCTTTTCTTATGCCTGATGAGTCAATTACCAGGAAAAAAGTTGATGAGCTTGCACAGGCCGGGGTTGACGGATGTTTTTACTGGTATGACAATAACTGGCACTATATACGCAAGTGGGAGCATCTTAAAAACTTGCAGTCAGCATCCAGACTTCCCCTGAAGCTTTTGAGAAACGCGCCTGATTACCAGCAGGTAAAAATGCCTCGATCAGATGAAATCATGAGCAGGACAATTTCCATGCAGATCAAGCTTTCATGGACAGAAGAAGATATAGCCCGGAGAACTGAGAAGATATTAAAAGTTTTGAATTGATGATTGATGATTGATGATTGATGATTGATGATTGATGATTGATGATTGATGATTGATGATTGATAATTGATAATTGATAATTGATAATTGATAATCCATTATTCAGTCAATAACTTAACGTTTTGATTTTAAACGGTTTTTCTTTATATTATTTCATATAATGAAAAAAATTAAGTTTAATAAATTCAAACAATTGTCAATTATCAATTATCCATTGTCAATTATCCATTCTCAATTATCAATTATCCAGGCGGGTCCGGATGGTTTGAAATAACAGATCTTATTTTGTTTATATCCGGATCAGCGGATTTCAGAAGTAATTTTGCGTCATCTTCGTCCTTTTTCTCCATGGTTAACAGTTTCATGATAATCAGGTATTCAAGGGAGTTTTCGTATCATCAAGCCTGATGGTCCTGTTACTTCTGACAGCTTCATTTATAGCCTCATCAAACAGCGAGCTGTAATCTCCCCACTCTTCAGAAGAACGGTCTATGAAATCTATATTTATGTTATCACTGCTTTTTACATTGATACCGCCTATCAGAAGATTGCTGACCGTAACATTCTTATCTTTCAGATAATTTCTGATTTCAAAGCATGCCTGTCCAGATACCGCCATATCAAGGTCTTTTGTATAACTGTGTTCAGATGTATCCTTCAAAAATGACCAAACCGCCAGCCTGCCAATTAAAATGCCTTTGTGTCCTGTCTTTTCCAACAAATCAACTGCAAATCTTCCGCTGGGTTTTGGATCAAAGAAAGGAAGTATGTTATTGGGCGCTTTTTTCATGTTGGTATTTTCCCTCTGTGTCATCAGATAGTCTTAAATATGCCAGCAACTTATTATTAAGATTACCTTATTTCACCAAAATATTGCAAGAAGAAAATAAATGCAATAATTAAACAGCAATTCTGATTTTGGAAATAAATTATATACCGAATTACAAATTACAAATCTCAAATAAATTCCGGCATCCTTCATTTATCGGTTTACAGTTCGGAGTTCCGCCTTCAGGCGGTTACGGGTCGTAAGTGCGAGCCGTAACC
>JAAENB010000913.1 GCA_024224995.1 bacterium
AGACGGCAAATATTTGCTTCCCGCCGCTTTCAATCCACTCGCTTTTATAGTCCATCTCTTTTTTGAAATCAAAAATAACCAGGTAACCGCTGTCCAGGTGCTGCCGTTCCAGGTAGTCCCGGAGCTGCTCTATCCCTTTTGCGTGCTTTTTTGGGCCCTTCCAGATCTTTAGTTCCGTTACGTATTTTTTGTCGTAGAATGTGATAGCTACGTCCAGCCGCTTCTCTTCCGATACCTGCACCTCTTTGAAGTCAAAGCCGTGACCGTTGATGATCGGTTTGATAAAGGCGATATAAATAAGACGCCAGTTGGCCTCAATAAAAGCTTTATCCTTTTTTGAGAATTGCTCTTTCATAAAGACCTGGAAACGGATGAGGATCTTTTCGAAGTCCAGGGAGTTGTCCTCTTTGATAAAACCTGGTTCCGCTATCACCGGCAAGGTAGTCAATCTGGAGGTTTCAATTTTTGAGGCCATATAGTTGTAAAGGATCTCTTTGTAGACTTTATTATGTATAACTGTTTTGCCGGCTCTTTTATCAATAATCCCATAGGTAGTTCCCAGCTTAATTAAGGGATTATGAATGTTAAAGGCAGGCACCATATCATTCAGGAGAATATTCTCCACCAGTTTGTAGAGCTCTTTATTGTTTTCCATGTTTTTAACCAGGCTGTCGAAATTGGTATTCTCCTCGCGGGTAATCCGGTCCACGGCCCGGTCGACATAAACGGTATTCCACGTTGTATCACTTTCTTCTATTACATATGTCTCAATAATATAGCAGAGCTTACTAACGAGAAAAGGATATCCTGATGTAAAGTCGTAAAGCCGCTCGGCTATGCCCGGTATATCCATGCTTATTTTTTTCTCTGTAGAATAATCGGTAAGCATAGTCTCAATTTCCTTTGCAGAAAAGGCAAGATCGATAGTAAAGTCTACGGCGATGTTCCAGGGGGAGTTAATTTTTTTTTCTTCATCGGGACGCACTTTAATCTTCATATTTTTTACATCATGCACCCCTGCCAGGATAACGCTGTGGAATGTTTCGTCCTCTCCTTCGTTGCGCTGTAGGTATTTGTCCCGCAGCATCCCCAGGAAGCTGAGGAAAAGCTGGTTGTTGGTACTCTTATCTACTTCATCAATCATTAAAACCACAGGTTTATTGCACTTTTTAATTAATTGGGTAATAAATAATGACAATAGTTTTAATGACGTAACGGTATCGCCTGGTGTTTTAAGTTGAGCTGCAATTTCCGGTACTTTTTTTTGCAGAAGTTC
>JAAENB010000914.1 GCA_024224995.1 bacterium
ACTTCTAACGCGAGTGTTTGCTCGCTAAATAACCCAATCGCCTAATATAACAGTTGTTGTGTGATTAGCCGTGAACAGTGTTTGCGTGAGTGCTAGCTCATATAAACACTGTTTGGCGGTTTAACGCGAGTGTTTGCTCGCGTACGTATACGTAAGGCGAACGTGAGTAAGAGCTCATATGGCGCATTGTTGTGCGGTTAACGTGAGTTAATGCTCATTACGCGAAATGTTATACGATAAAATAAATTGTTCTTGACTTGTATAAAAACAATTTATAAAAAAATATTTTTAGTAGTTAAATAATAATTAAAAAATTAATCTTTTTAAATTGAATACACTTTTTCGGCACTCCTGTTTGTTCCGTTAAAATTTCTTGAAAATAATAAAAGAAATTTGCGATACGCAAGCAAAAGCTCGCTTTTGTAAAAGCGGTTCAGGGTGCCTGTTTAATTTGACCGATAAAAAAGAGGACACCATGGCACATATAAAAAAACAGGAAAAAATAAAAACAGCAAAACCGGGAAAGCAGACCGGTGACCCGGTTAAAAACAAAGCCGCCACGCTGAAGGAACTGGTGGACGGATTTGACGCGGATAAACTGAATAATACGGCGCTCATAATGAGAAGCATTGATTCCGCTGTTCCCATGAGTTACGGAGCGCTGCAGGAAACGGTCCGTGCTGTGGGGAATGCCCTTCTTGGCATGGGAATAAAAAAAGGAGACCGCGTAGGGCTTCTTGCTGAAAACAGGATCGAATGGGTTGTGGCGTACTGCGCTTCCGCTTCTATTGGAGCGGTAATTGTTCCCATTGATATTTTTATGGAAGCGGAAGAAATTAAACTGGTGATGAATGCCGGTAAAATAAAAATGCTTTTTACATCGGCCTTTTTTATGGAAAAGGTTTCCGGTATAAAGAAATCGGTACCGTCATTAAAAAAGATACTCTCTTTTGATGAGCATAAACTCGTGTTTGAAGAGGCAGGCAATGCCAAAGAAAACGGGGCCTCATATGAATTGTATGAAACGCTGGTTTTAACGGGGAAGGAATTATTAGAAAAGAAGGCGGATAAATATTCAAAAGTTATCCTTGAGCCCGAAGACGCTATTGCAATGATCTATGTCCGGGGAAAGAAATTTGCGGTTCTTTCTCACCGGGGGCTTATGGCAAATATTCACGCCATTTCCGAACGCCTGTCGGAGTCGGGGAAATATTTGCGGGAGGGTGATACCTGGCTTACCAATCTTCCGTTTCATCACGCGTACCCCGTTATGATAGGATTCCTCGTTGCCCTGAGCTGCAGCAATAAAGCAGTCATTGTAGCCCTGCCGAAAGTACAGGACTTTGTAACAATCATTCGGGAAACCGAAGCCAATTATCTCTTTACGGTTCCCCTGTATATGGAGCTCTTATGTAAAGAAGGAAAAAAGAGACCCCTGGGTATTGATTCGGTAAAGTTTATTATTTCCGGAGGAGCACCCCTGGGAAGAACCATAATTGACGGAATGAAAGAACAGGGAATCCCTTATTTGCAGGGCTACGGGCTTACGGAATATTCGCCTGTTGTTTCAACCAACAGCATCTCCCTTAACAGTCCCGGTTCCATTGGAAAAGCCCTTCCCGGCGTTTTAGCGAAAATTGAAAATCCCGATGAACAGGGAGATGGCGAATTGCTCATAAAAGGGCCCGGCGTGATGAAGGAGTATTACCGTATGCCCAAAGATACGGAAGCGGTAATTGACGCCCACGGCTGGCTGCGAACCGGTGATATCGCGCGTATTGATGAAGAAGGATATATTTATATTACGGGGCGCTTAAAAAAGATAATTATTAATAAAGGGGGAAAGAATATTTTTCCCGAAGATATTGAAAAACTTTTGAAAAGCAGCTCTTATATTGCAGACGCGCGCGTAGTGCCGCGCCTGGACGCGAAAATGGGCGAATATCCCCACGCCTTTTTATACCCGGATTTTGACGCCGTTTCCGTTCTGGAAAAGAAAGAAAAAAAGCGAATGTCCGATGAAGATCTCAGGGAACTGATGGTGAGCGAGATACAAAAGGCAACCACGGGCTGGGCAAAATACAAGATCCCCGGCGGTTTTGATATCACCTATACGAAAATTTCCAAACTGGAAGATGAACCGGAACGGTTTATGTTTGAATCATTTTACGCGGCAGCAGTTCCTGAAGAGGATAGGGATCAACATACGAATATCAACAAGCATGTTGATATCCATGTTCGTGAAGATTCATCGGCGCAGAAAGACGGTCTGTACCGGCGGCAGATCGAAGCCTTCCTGGCGGCGCTCTCTGCTGAAGTCTTGTCCCTTTCCGTGGCCGATATTGATGCGCGTGAAAACTTTCTCGATTTCCTTGATTCGGTCCAGGTTGTTGCAATAGCGGAAAAGATTGACGCTGAAATTTCGATTGAGCTGCATCCAACGATCCTTTTTGAGTACACGAACATCCGGTCACTGGCGGGATATCTTTCCCGTGAATATCACGATTTGCTGAGAAATTATTTTGGCGAAGCAGACCCGGATACTGCAAATAACATGGTGAGTAACGACGAAGACGCAGCGGGAAATACCGGTTCGCGGCATACGGGCGGGAATGATCGCTCGGAGCAGGAGGTAATCGCGGTAATTGGCGCGGGCTGCCGTTTCCCGCAATCGGAAACACCGGAAGATTTTTTGAAAAATCTTGAACAGGGCAAGGACCTTGTTTCGGAAGTACCGGCCGATCGCTGGGATTGGAAACAGTTTTACGGCGATCCCCTGGAGGAGTCGAATAAAACAAAGGTTAAATGGGGCGGCTTTATTGAAGACGCGGATAAATTTGACGCGGCGTTTTTCGGCATCACCCCCCGGGAAGCCGGGACCATGGACCCGCAGCAGCGGATCTTTCTTGAAACCGTTTGGAAAACAATTGAAGATGCCGGGTATAAAGCCTCGGAACTTTCCGGGAAAAAGGTTGGCGTATTTGCCGGGGTTTCAACCCTGGACTATCATGAGCTGCTGGGAGCCTCGGACCTGGAAGCGGACGGGTACGCGGCCATAGGGACTGCTCACGCCATTGTGGCGAACAGGGTTTCCTACCTGTTAAATCTTCACGGTCCCAGTGAACCGGTGAACACTGCCTGTTCCAGTTCACTTATCGCGGCGCATCGCGCGGTGGAAAACATCCGCAGCGGAGCCTGTGATATGGCTCTTGCCGGAGGGGTAAATTTAATTTTTAATCCCCGGCTTCATATTTCATTCAGTAAAGCGGGCATGCTCTCCGAAGACGGCAGGTGTAAAACTTTTGACGCCGGAGCGAACGGCTATGTCCGGGGAGAAGGGGCAGGCGTTATTTTGCTCAAGCCGCTCAGGGAAGCGGAAAAAGACGGGGACAATATTTATGCCATCATTAAAGGTTCCTCGGTTAATCATGGCGGTTATTCAAATACCATTACCGCTCCCAATCCCAATGCCCAGGCGCAATTGATCATTAATGCCTATGAGGGGGCAGGGGTAGAACCTGAAACGGTCAGTTATATTGAAGCGCATGGAACCGGTACGAGCCTGGGAGACCCGGTTGAAATAAACGGGCTTAAAAAAGCGTTTAATGAACTTGAGAAAGGAAGCGGCGGACGCACACGGAATGGAGCCTACTGCGGACTGGGTTCGGTGAAAACCAATATCGGTCACCTGGAAGCGGCAGCCGGGATTGCCGGGCTCATAAAACTGCTTCTCGCGATGAAACGGAAAACGCTTCCTGCCAGTATAAATTTTACCAGTCTCAATCCCTATATTGAATTAGAGAAGAGTCCTTTTTATATCGTTACGGAAACCGGGCCCTGGGAGTCTCCGCTGGACGATACGGGCAGAGAGTTTCCCCGGAGAGCGGGGGTAAGTTCCTTTGGTTTTGGCGGGGCAAATGCCCATGTAATTCTGGAAGAATACCGGGAACCGGAAAGCAGTGACCGGGCAATGGTTCCGGGCAAGCGCCTTATGCTGCTTTCGGCCAGGAACAATGACCGTCTCAGGGAATACACCAGGGAAATGGCCGCGTTCCTGAAAAACGGCGGTTCCCGCCTTTCAATTGATGATGTCGCTTATACCCTGCAATCGGGCCGGGAATCAATGGACTCAAGGCTGGCGGTGGTTGTAGAGAGTACCCGTGATTTTGCCGACAAGCTTGAAAAGTACGCGGACACCGGACATTCCGGTGAAGATTTTTATTCCGGAACGGTGAAAACAAACGGTAAGGCCATTGGGAATGAACCCGAAGACGAACCCTGGCGTGAGAATTTTTATTCGTACTTAAAAAAAGATGATTCCGTCGGTCTTGCCGGGCTCTGGGTCTCAGGAGCAAATCCCGACTGGAACCTGTTATATTCCGGGGATACGCCCAACCGGGTATCCCTGCCAACCTATCCCTTTGAACGAAAAAGCTACTGGTTCGATTCACACCAGTCCCGCCGGAAAGCAGAAGCGAAACCCATAGAGATTAATGTACCGGAACCGGTTACGAACCAACACCTCAGTAAGGAGTCAAATAACAGACCTTCTACTATTGTTTTGAAAAAAAAGAACGGTCCCGTTTCCAAAGCCTCGAGCTATGAAGAAGTAACTAAAAAAATACAACTGAAAAATATTGGTACTTCCGGCAATACGGATCAAGGAGAAACAATGATTCAACCACACAGCGATGCAGCTCAAAAGGACGCGTCCGTTCCTGGAATGCCGCTCAACGATATTAAACAAAAAGTTATTTCTTTACTCGGCGATGTTCTGTTCCTGGACGAGACAGAGCTGGCTGCCATTGATGCCCACAAGCCTTTTACGGACCTGGGAATTGATTCCATCATTGGGGTAGAACTCCTTAAGCTGGTAAACACCGCCTTCGGGATTTCAATGAAAGCCACTAAATTATACGACTATTCTTCCGTGGATGCCCTGTCCCGCCACATCGCTGAATTGTGTTCCGGCCCGGGGCATCCTTCTTTTTCGGAAGTTCCCGATACGAAAATTCCCAAAGCTCCCGCGCAAACGTATAACACTGATCAGTATAAAAACACAATCAAAGAACTCCTGGCCGATATCCTTTATATGGAGCCCCAGGAAATTGATGAAAAGAAAACCTTCCAGGATCTTGGCCTCGATTCCATCCTGGGAGTAGAGCTCCTGAAAAAACTGAATACGAGCTTTGGCATTTCAATCAAAGCAACAAAACTCTACGACTATTCTTCAGTAGAAGCATTAGCAGCCTTCGTCGCTTCAACAGCAGAAACCAAAACCGATCATAACGAGGAAAACACTCTTTCTCCCGAGAAAAAACCGGCATTCCATGACGGAGAGTATATCCCTCAGGAACCTGAGCCACGGATGGCGACTCCCCGGTGCAATACAGGATGTATTTCCACCGGGGTGAATGAGGGAAATACTCTCCGTCATGCGCACCAACATGATACTTCTGCAAACCCTCCCCACGAAGATATACAGACACCAAACAAACACATGGATATCGCCGTCATCGGTATGTCTTGCCGCTACCCCGGCGCGGAAAACACCCGTGAGTACTGGCAAAATTTACGCAATGGCGTTGATTCCGTTTCCCTCATCCCTGAAGAGCGCTGGGACATTAACCGCTATTTCGATCCCGACCCAAAAAAACCAAACAAGTCCTATAGCAAATGGGGCGGTTTTATTGAAAACGCCGACTGCTTCGACCCCCGGTTTTTTAATATCTCTCCGGCAGACGCAGAGGTCATGGACCCCCAACAGCGTCTCTTCCTTCAGGAATCCTGGCGAGCCCTTGAAGACGCCGGTTATTCCATTGAATCGCTTCATGATTCCCGGTGCGGAGTTTTTGCCGGAGTAATGAACAACGATTACCAGTCTATGCTTGCGGCCGGGTCCGGCGGAGAAAAACCGGCTCAGCAAATGATGGGAAATTCCAATTCCATCCTGGCCGCGCGAATAGCCTATTCCCTTAATCTTAAAGGCCCGGCTATTGCCTTTGACACAGCCTGCTCCTCTTCCCTCGTAGCCGTACACACCGCCTGCCGCACCTTGCTGGAAGAAGAAGCCGACATGATGCTGGCAGGGGGCGTTACCCTCTATCTCTATGAAGAGCCCTATATTATGATGAGTAAAGCAGGCATGCTTTCGCCAACAGGACGGTGCAGAACCTTTGACAATGCAGCCGACGGATTCGTATGCGGTGAAGGAGTTGGCGTAGTTGTGTTAAAACGCCTCGCCGATGCCATTGCTAATGGGGACCATGTTTACGGAGTCATTAAAGGTTCCGGCTTAAACCAGGATGGAAAAACAAACGGGATTACCGCTCCCAGTGCGGAGTCTCAAAAGACGCTTGAACTGGATGTTTATAGTAAGTTTGATATTAATCCCGAAACCATCAGTTATATAGAAACGCACGGAACCGGCACCAAACTGGGTGACCCAATTGAGATAGACGCGCTCACCGGTTCTTTTGAAGCATTTACCCAAAAAAGAAATTTTTGCGCCCTCGGTTCCGTAAAGAGCAACATTGGCCATACTTCAGCGGCAGCCGGGGTTGCCGGGCTCATCAAGGTTCTGCTTTCCATGGAAAGCAGGGAGATTGTACCCAGTCTGCATTACCGGCAGGAGAATGAGCACATTAATTTCAGGGAAAGTCCTTTTTACGTAAATACCACGCTGGAACCCTGGCAGAGCGGACCCGGAGTACCGCTGCGCGCGGCAGTAAGCGCCTTTGGATTTAGCGGAACCAATTGCCATATGCTTATTGAAGAAGCACCGGCAAGGAGCGGGAAAGAATACGCGGCCGCGGCCAAAAGCATGAGTCCGCGGTATTGTATTCCCCTGTCTGCGAAAACGGAAACCGCGCTTCCGGAAATGCTGGCAGCCCTGAAGACCCGGGTGCGGGAAAGTAATTATAGCGCGCAGGATATTGGGTATACCCTTGCTGCCGGGAGAAGCAGTTTCCCGGTACGGGCTGCTTTTGTTGTACGGGACCGTGAGGACCTGCTGCGGCAGCTGGACCAGGTTCTTGAAACCGGGAGCGCGCCCTGTTACCGCAGGGGAACCGGGAAAAAGAATCTTTTGTATAAAAGGGAACACGATGAGAGAGTAAAAACCCTGTTCAGGGAATTAGCGGAAGATTCGAAACAAGCCGGGGACAGAGACCGGGAATACGCGTATGAAAATAAGTTGATGGAGCTGACCGGGCTGTTTGTAGAGGGATATGACTGTTCCATTGAGACGCTTTACGCGGGAACAAACAGCAGGCGTGTATCCTTGCCCGGGTATCCTTTCGCCCGTGAACAGTACTGGATACATTCCGGGGATACATTAAATGAAGAGAATGGAAAATTTTCCGGATTGCATCCCTTAATAGATAAAAATATTTCCACAATACAGGAACAGAAATTTACCACCCGTTTTTCCGGGGAAGAGTTTTTTCTAAAAGATCACCAGGTCATGGGCCGGACGGTAATGCCCGGAGCAGCCTGCATGGAAATGGCACGGGCAGCGGGAGAACTGGCCGGAGTGGGAACAATTACTTCCCTGAAAAATATTTCATGGCCCCAGCCTCTCTTTATTGATGCTGCAAGCGGAGAGGTTACGGTAAGCCTCTACCCGGAGCGTTCGGGCGTTGAATTTGAAATTTGTTCCGGAACCATGCCGCACGCAACAGGTCTTCTTCTTTCTCATGAGCCGGGCAGTATGGAAAAAATTGATATGGCTGCCGTACAAAGCCGTTGTTTTTCGGTCCTTGACAAAACCCGTTGTTACGATATTTTTAATTCCCTGGGACTTGGCTACGGACCTTCGTTTCGAGGAATCCGGGAGCTGCGGCATAATGAAAAAGAAGTTTTCGCCTCCCTGGAACTCACCGGGGAAATGCGGGAAGAAACCGGCGGTTTGGTTCTGCACCCCGGGCTTCTGGACAGCGCGCTGCAAAGCATTCTGGGCCTCTTGTATACCGGGGACGCCGCTTCGCAGGGGCTGTTCCTTCCGGTGGCAATCGATGAATTAACCATATACAAAGCAATCCCGGCAGCCTGTTACGCCTATGCCTCGTTTGCCGAAGAAACCCGGCCCGGGCAGGCAGTGACCCGGTTTAACCTGTCACTGCTTGATGAAACGGGAACGGTTATTGTTTCAATTAAGAAATTCGCGGTACAGGGCCTCAACAGCGCGCAGCCGGCAGCAAGCTCTGCCCCTGAAAGAATAAAAAAGAAGCCTGTGCAGCAAACACTCTATCTCAGCAGTGAGTGGAAAGAAGCAGAAGCAGCACCGGCCGGGGCGGCCGAACCCGGAAGAATTCTTCTTTTCGATTCCGGAGATTCCTTACAGCGCTCATTACAGGAACGGACCGGCAGTGAAGTGATACTGGTTAGCCCGGGAGAGGAATTCAGCCGGGAAGAATCATACATGAAGCTCATTGCTTCGTTAAAAGAGCAACAGCAGGTTCCGGCAACGATTATTTATAACGGGTCCGGTGCTCCGGAGCAAGGAGTCTATTCCCTGTTTTTTCTCACCAGGGCCTGGATGAAGCAGAGCGCGAAAAATCCCCTGAGGCTTTTTTATTGTTATTCCGGTTCGCAGAAAGGGAACCGTCCTTTTCACGCGGCCATGAGCGCCTTTGCCGGAAGTGTGGCCCTTGAAAATCCGAAAGTGAAAATTACCGCGCTGGAACTGGAACCCGCGGGCGGGAACGGTTCTTCAAAAACAAGCGCCGCTGCCGTCAATATACTGCTCCGGGAAATGGCGTATCCAACTGCCGCTCGCGCGGTCCGTTATTCACAGGGCACCCGTTATGTGAAGGAGCTTTTTGAAGCAACACCGGACAGAGATGCCCGGGAAACCATTCCGCGGAAAAAACCGGGGCAAAAACCGGGGCAAAAACCGGTGTATCTTATTACCGGGGGAACCGGGAAACTGGGGATGCTATTCGCGAAATACCTGGCTCAAAAAGAAGCGGCAAACCTGGTACTTACGGACCTGTTCAATTTAAGTCCTGAAAAAGAAGAGCAGGTACGTGAACTGGAAGAGCTGGGAGCGGAAGTCCTTTTTGTAAAAGCGGATATTTCCGGCCGTGATGACGCGCAGGCCTTAATCGCAGCGGCAAAAAAGCGGTTTTCCTCAGTTAACGGAATTATTCATAGTGCCGGAGTTATTAAAGATTCTTTTATAGTGAAAAAAACAGCAGAAGATATGAAAAGCGTACTGGCGCCAAAGGTATACGGTACTATATATCTCGATGAAGCGTTACAGGATGAAAATCTCGATTTCTTTGTGCTCTTCTCGTCCGTGGCAGCGGTACAGGGAAACATGGGGCAGTGTGATTACGCTTATGCGAACAGTTTTATGGATAACTATTCCGCCATGCGTGAAGAGCTTCGCGCGGCAGGAAAGCGCCGGGGCAAGACCATATCCATAAACTGGCCCTTGTGGCGAGAGGGCGGTATGCATATTGATGAGCAATCTGAAAAACTGGTTGCCCGGACAATGGGCATGCTGCCCATTGAAACTCCCGAAGGGGAACAGGCTTTTGAGTCTGCTCGTAATTTCCGGGGTTCCCATTTCGCGGTATTTTACGGGAACCGGGAAAAGATGATGCGAAAACTGGGACTTCAAACCGGCAGCACTCCGGAGAATAGCCGCGCGGGCGAGAATGCAGAATCGCCTGCCGGCAAAGAAGTGCCGGTTAACGAAGTTCGGACGTTTACGGTAGACCGGGTTGCGGAAATTCTAAAAGTGTCACCTTCGGAGATAGACACCGGAGAAGATGTTCGTGAATACGGATTCGACTCAATTTCCCTGACAGAGCTTGCCAATGCCCTTAATGAGCACTATGGTCTTGCCATTACCCCGGCACTCTTTTTTGAACACCCCACGCTTGATTCTTTTGTTGCGAAGCTGTGCGAGGAATACCGGGAAGAGTTAGGTCCCCAGGCGGACGTGGTAGAGAATGATGGCAGCGCTGTTAAAAAAATTCAGCAGTTTCTCCTTGAAAAGGTTTCGGCTCTATTAAAAGTGGCACCTTCGGAGATAGACACCAGTGAAGATGTTCGTGAATACGGGTTTGATTCAATTTCCCTGACCGAGCTTGCCAATACCATCAATGAGCATTATGGTCTTGCCATCACCCCGGCGCTCTTTTTTGAACACCCCACGCTTGATTCTTTTATTGAGAATCTTCATGGAGAATACCGGGATGAATTCGCGCGTTTTTACGGGGAAGAGATTAGCCGTACTCCGGCCCCGGGGAACGCTCCGGAAGTTAAACCTGCTGTTGTGCGGTCACGGAAGCCGTCGCGGGAACGGACCCGGTTCTCGGCTCCTGTTTCGGCGCAGCATACTAATGAGCCCGTTGCCATTGTTGGCATGAGCGGGCGTATGCCCCAGTCCCCCGATGTGGAGACGTTCCGGCAGCACCTGGAAGAGGGCAGGGATTGTGTTGGAGAGGTTCCGGCTGAGCGCTGGGACTGGCGCGCGTATGAGTCCCTTCCCGATTCAGAGGGAATCAATGTCCGCTGGGGCGGTTTTGTTTCCGGAGTTGATATGTTCGATCCTCTCTTTTTTGGGATCTCGCCCCGTGAAGCGGAGCTCATGGACCCGCAGCAGCGGCTGCTGCTTGAAACGGTCTGGAATACTATTGAAGATGCCGGGTACCGGGCTTCTTCTCTCTGGGGATCGAATACGGGCCTCTTTGTGGGAGTTGCCACATCCGATTATAATAATCTTATTATTGAACAGGGGATTGAAGTTGATCCTCATACGGCCACGGGTATCTCTCATTCTATTTTAACTAACCGCGTTTCGTATATTCTGAATCTTCATGGACCCAGTGAGCCGGTAGACACTGCCTGTTCCAGTTCCCTGGTGGCGGTTAATCATGCTGTTGATGCCATACAAAACGGCAGATGCCATATGGCCATTGCCGGGGGGATCAATGTAATAGTGAGTCCCCGCCTGAACCTGGCATTCAGCAGGGCCGGGATGCTCAGTCCCGACGGCAGGTGCAAAACCTTTGACTCAAGCGCGAACGGCTATGTCCGTGGCGAAGGAACCGGTGCTATTTTACTGAAACCCTTGCGGAAAGCTGAGGAAGATGGAGACCATATCTACGGAATAATCAAAGGGAGCGCCGTGAATCATGGCGGCCGTGCCAATTCTCTTACTGCTCCGAATCCCAATGCCCAGGCCGCGCTGTTGGTGGCGGCTTATGAAAACGCGGGAATTGATCCTTCAACAGTGAGCTATATTGAAGCGCACGGAACCGGAACCAGCCTGGGTGACCCAATTGAGATTAACGCGCTTAAAAAGGCTTTTACCGAACTGTATAACAAATGGGGACTTCCCGCTCCTGAAGCGCCGCATTGCGGACTTGGTTCCGTTAAAACAAATATCGGTCATCTTGAGACTGCTGCCGGGATTGCGGGAATTATTAAAGTGCTGCTTGCCATGAAATACCGGACACTTCCGCCAGGTATCCACTTTGAAAAAATGAATCCCTATATTTCTCTTGAAAACAGTCCGTTTTATATTGTGGATACCTGTTCTTCCTGGGAGCCGCAGGTTGATGAAACCGGGCATGCTGTTCCCTTGCGGGCCGGAGTCAGTTCTTTCGGCTTTGGCGGGGTTAACGCGCATGTAATAATAGAAGAAGTTTCAAGTTTGAAGTTGGATGCTTCGGCTCCGCTCAGCACAGGAGTTGGAAGTTCGGGAGAGGGGGAGCAGGTTGTTGTTCTTTCTGCACGGGATGGGGAGCGGTTGGACGCGTATGTGCGGAAGGTGCGTGATTTCCTGGTGGAGAGGAGAGAGCGGGGGGAGACGCTTTCGCTTGCTGATGCGGCGTATACGCTGCAGGTGGGGCGGGAGTCAATGGAAGAGCGGCTGGCGATGGTTGTTTCAAGTGTTGATGAATTGATTGAAAAAATGGAACGCTGTCTGGATGGGGACGATAAAAATGAAAGCGTTTTCCGGGGGAACAGTGTTGAGAATAAAGAGCTCATTAACCTGCTTACCAATGGGGACGTGGGTGTTGATGTTATACGGATACTGTCGAAGACCGGTGAACCGCTTCGACTGGCCCAGCTCTGGGCTACGGGGGTGGCAATTGAATGGGACCTGGTTCATGAAGACCGTGACGCGCGGCGGGTTTCTCTTCCCACCTATCCCTTTGCACGGGAACAGTACTGGATTACGGGGGATGGAGCCCGGGATATGGGCCGGCAGGATGATGTTTGTTTACATCCTCTTGTTGGGCGGAATACCTCCGGTTTTTCCGGGTTTTCTTTTCGTACCCGGCTTACGGGGGCTGAGTTTTTTCTCGCGGATCATATTGTTCTTGAACAGAAGATCCTTCCGGCTGTTGCCTATATTGAAATGGCCCGGGCTGCCGGAGAGATCGCTGCCGGAAAAAAGGTTTTTTCCATTAGAGATATTAGCTTTAGTATGCCCCTGGGGGTAAACAATGAACCGGTAGAGGCAGCTATCACCCTTAATTCTTTTGACGGCGGAAACGGCGCTCATTACGAGGTTTCCACAACGATACAAAACCGCGGGAAGCGTTCCGGCGCAAAGACCCGGGAAGTTGTGCATGCCCGGGGCAGTTTGATGTTTAATGAGAATCAAACGCCTGTTAAGGCGGAGCGTCTTGATATTCAAAGCATTACCAAACGCTGCGACACTACTATTTCGGGAGCTGCCTGTTATACGAGACTCTCGGAGATGGGATTGCAGTATGGTTCCCGTTTCCGGACAATAGAAAAATTGTTTTTTAATACAAACGAGGTTTTGGCAGTGCTTACGCTGCCGGCTGCGCTGGGAAAAGATTTTTCCGGGTATACGCTTCATCCTGCTTTAATGGACGGCGCTTTGCAAACGGTTATGGGAATTGTGGACAGGCTTCTGGACCAGGGGTTTAATTATACGGCCTTACCTGCCGGGGCTGCTTCTGTTGACCTGGTGCGGCCGCTTGAAAAGGACTGCTGTATCTATGCCCGCCGCACGGAAACCAGTGGATCGGTGGTTGATGGAGAGTCGGGTTTTATGATCGACATTTGCAGCAGGGAAGGGGATGTCCTTGTTTCTGTTAAAGACTTTGTCGTTAAGCTCGCGCAAATGGAGGCTATTGATCAACAGGAAAGCGCGGCGCTTCAAGAGAGCCGCGCCCCTGAGCCGGGTTTTTCTCTTGCTGCTGTGGAGCTGGAGCTTCTTGGTATTGTTTCGGGCATCTTAAAAATGGACCCGGAAAAAATGGACCGGACCAAATCGATTGAAAGCTTTGGCATTGATTCTATTATGATGATGAGCATTATTCGCAGAGTTAACAAGCGCTGGAGTATTGAAGTGGCGCCTGCGGAATTGATCGATTATACAACGATTGAATCGATCACTGCCTATCTCTATGAAAATTACCTGTGTGATTCGCAAGAGCCGGTTGCCGCACCGGTTACGGAAAAGAAAGAACATGAGGCCGATAATCATCGTGCCGGGCACGTTCCCGCGCGGGGATTGACCGAGGAGATGGTCCGGGAAGAAACCCTGTCCATAATCGCCGGAATTCTTAAAATGGAACCGGGAAAGATTAACACCAGCAAGCCCGTTGAAAGCTTTGGCATTGATTCCATTATGATGATGAGCATTATTCGACGGATCAACAAACGATGGAGCATTGAAGTTGCGCCTGCTGAATTAATCGATTATACCACTGTGGAATCCATAACCGGGTATATCTTTGAGAACTATTTGGAAGAGGACCGGCCCGAGGCCGGGGTTCAAGGTTCGGGAGAAGGGGACGATGCTTCGGCTCCGCTCAGCACAGGAAAGACTCCGGAGAAAGAAACCGCAGCTGTTGGGGTCGATGTTGATGCTATGTCTGAGGAGGATCTGGACGCGATCCTGGCCCGGAGTGTTATGGGTGAAAATGAATACTTGAAGGTTATTGAGTCAAGGGCACAGAGAAAACAGGCTCCAAAAGCTGTTTCTCCGGCAGGGGAGAAAAAGAAAAATAAACCCAAAACCGTGGATAAACGGATTATTATTCCGGAGTTTATGTCCGAAGAGGATGTGGCTTTGTATGCGGAACGGCTTTCCGAAAGGGAGCTGGATACATTGCTGCGGGAAAAATATAACTGAGGAATGCGAGGCCTGGCAGCCTCGCTTGAGGATGGGGGTTTTCAGCAACAGTGAAATGTAGTTGGTGCGCTCAGGGGAGTAGCTATATCTTTCCTCCACCCTGGTGCTAATACATCGTGTATTACACCAGGGCGTCTCCGTCCGTGGAGACTGTTCCGGAAAGATATAGCTACTCCCCTTAGATGCAAACTGCGGTAATAGCTTGTTGGAATCCGCATCAAGGTTGATTAAAAGATAGGGGATGCGGGCAGAGTAGACGCGTCTTTAATATGAAGTAAAAAGTGAGAAAAAAAATAAGAAACCGGCACTGTGGTCGAGGCGAGGTCTCCCGCACAAACGCCATAACTCTTTACGCACAAACAATATAAGTGAGGATATTATGCTTCAACAATTAGATTCTATGTCAATTGATCAAAAACGTGAGCTGGTTAAAAAACTGCTCATTGAAGAACAGAGCGCGCCCCAGTCCATTAGCCTGGCCGATTTTGCCGGCAGCAGCGGGCGTATTCATGAGGAGATTAACCAGTTCAGTTCTTTTAAGACCGGGATGATTGGTTCGGGGAACTATCCCATGGAAATTATGCGAATGGAAGCGCCCAATCCTTCCGTTGGCATCCGGCGGCAAACCGGTGATGAGTTTTCGGTTTTAAACTTTGCCAATTATAATTACCTGGGCCTGGCCACGCATCCCGATGTGATCGACGCGGCAAAAGGGGCTCTTGATACCTACGGTCTTGGCGCCACCGCCTCTCCCCTGGCAGGCGGCCTGCTCGATATTCATAAAGAGCTGGAAGATACACTGCTGGAATTCTTCGGACTTGAAGGGTACGGCATTACGCTTTTTACCTCCGGGTTTGGCGCCCTGGTGGGGATTATAACCGCCTATATCCACGAAGGTGATCACATCGTGCTGGACAGCGCTGCTCATGCCTGCATTGTGGACGGGGTTATTGCTTCCCGGGGCACGGCTCATTATTTTATGCATAATGACATGGAAGAACTGGAAGATATTTTAGAGCAGCTCGATGACGGTGAAAGCCGTATTCTCATCTGTACCGAAGGGGTCTACAGTGTAGACGGAGATTACGGCGATATTCGTTCGGTGGCAAAACTGGCCAAAAAATACGGAGCAACAACGCTGGTAGATGAAGCTCACTCCATGCTCCTGGCCGGTGAACAGGGACGAGGCGCTTGTGAAGAGCTGGGAGTCTTTGGGGATATTGATATGATCGCGGGAACATTCAGCAAAAGTTTCGCCGGAGTAGGCGGTTTTCTCTTCGCGAAAAAAGAGTTTACCGATTACGTGAATTATTTTGCCCGGAACCGGATGTTTTCCTGCGCCCTTGATCCGGCGGTAACCGCGGGAATGACCGCTTCATTACGGCTTGCCATGGGGCCCGAAGGAGAGGCTCGACGGAAACGGCTCCGGCAGAATTCGAAATTGTTTCGAAGCCTTCTTGAGGGAAAGGTGAATCTTGGCGAGAGCGAAACCTGGGTTATCCCCGTAATCTACGGGGCCGAAAATATCTCGCTGTCCCTTACGGCGTATCTGCAAAAAGAAGGGCTCGAAGGCTCAATGATGGTGTACCCGGCAGTTCCTAAAAACAGGGCGCGGATACGGATCTTTATGAGCTCCGAGCATACGGAAGAACAAATTAAAAAAGCCACAGGTATTATTCTCAAAGCAGCAAAAGAATTCGATTTTTTAATAGGGTAGATCCCAGGCGAAAAAACTTTAAACTTTAAACTTTCTTATAATACAGGAGAAAAAATGGATACTAACAACAAAAAAACAGCACTCATAACCGGCGGATCTTCGGGCCTTGGATTGGCAATGGCCAAACAACTGGCAAGCGAAGGATATCATTCCGTAATTTTGGCCAGGGGAGAAGAACGGATCAACAAGGCTGTTGAACAAATTACCGGGATGGGCTATTCGGCATCCGGTTTTAAGTGTGATATCAGCAGTGTTGATAACCTGAAAAGTGTTGCCCATAAGGTGAAAAAACAATTCGGCACCATTGATTACCTGATTCTTAACGCAGGAGTCTGCCATGTGGGCCTGCTGACTGATGATAATATTCTTGACAAGAAACAGGATATTGATGTGGATCTCTGGGGAACTATCGCTTCCGGGCATACCTTTGTTCCGATGCTGGCGACCGGCTCTAAAGTACTGATGATATCATCTGCCCTGGGCCTGGTTGGCGCTGCCGGGTATTCCACGTACTGTGCTGCCAAAGCCGGGATTATCAGTTTTGGTGAAACGCTGCGGCGGGAGCTCTTGTTTCGAAAGATCCCGGTCTATGTTGCCTGTCCCGGAGATATCGATACTCCGCAGTACGCGCATGAACAGGCATCCATGCCCTCATGGATGAAAGGAAATGAGGAAAGAACTGATATTACTTCGCCTGAGGTCGTTGCGGCTAAGATCCTGAAAAAGTGTAAAGGAAAACGTTTTCTTGTTCTAAGCGATTTTGAAGTATGGCAGCTGGTTACGTTTAAAAAGCTGTTTCGGACCCGCTTGTTTAATTTTATTTTCGACAGGATTTTCCCGGTTCCCCAGAGCGAAACCGCTTAGTACTTTATGGGGTGGCCCCTGCGAGGGGTGCGGGCTTTTGAGTTCTCAATTGCCCACCCCATAAAAAGCACCACTTTTATTCTTGTTTAACCCCGCTGAGCCCTGAATACAGTTTCTTATTGACAAAATAGCCGGTATTTATTATATTTATTAAAGATATAAAAAAAATATTCCTAAAAGAAGGATACAAAATCGTGCTTTCAATAAAAACCGAAAAAGTAAAAAATACAGTTGTTATATTTCTTGAGGGCGATCTTATGATCGAAACAACCCAGGAGCTTTCATATATTTTTGCTGAAGAGATGAAAAAAGGACCAAAAGCGATTGGGGTGAATTGCCAGGATATTGTTACTATTGATTCATTTGGCCTGGGAACCCTTATCAAATTTGCTCAAAAATCGGTAATGGGTAATATAGAGTTTGCTCTTACTGATGTATCGGAATCAGTGGGAAAATTATTAAAGCTCTCCAAGCTGGAGCATTTTTTTTCGATCATGTCGGATGAGGAATTTGAGATCAGTTACCTGGTTGATGATGATTCCTGAAACCGGGTGAGGGTATTGAATAGAAAAAGATCTGTAATACGCTTCGCTCTGGCTTTCTGTATGGTCCTTTCCCTGCTGCCGGGGTTGGCGGCCCGGGAGATCCCGTTTTGGGAGGAACTGCAGCATTCCTGGACTCTGCCGGGCAAGTGCAATATCCTGGAAGTTTTAACAGCAGCCTCTCCCTGTCTGCAATCAGGACCGGTCCGTGTAAAGAAAATAATAGAGAGACCGCGTACGGTTAAAGAACTATTGCTATACATACGATCAGCTAATGTTGTCCGTTCACTGGTAATAAATCAAAAAGAAATAAAACCCGAAATAATCTCTCCAACAGAATACAGCTTCCCCCTGCCCGAGGCCCTGTGGCTCAACGAGAACAGCCTTGAACTGCTTATTGAACCCCTGTCGGCAGATAATGAAATTCCGGATCAAAGAGTTGATAAACCAATAGTCTATTTAACGAACCGCTCAGGCCTTGCCCGGCTGCGAAACGGAATTGTGCTAATCAACGCGGAATCATTGGAAAAGAATAGAACCGTTTCAATTTCCGGCCCCGTTTACAGCCGGGAATTGTCCGAATCCGAATACCGGGCTTTTAAAAAAGACCCCAAAGAATTCCGGTTTTCACCCCAAAACATGTGGATGCTCAATGTCCCGTCGAAATTAGAGCATCCTCTTTTTAAAAAAATACCCAAAATGATGGTGTATGAATTTTTCCTGGAAATCCCGGAACCCCGGGAAAAACAGCTGGCACTCCGTATGGGACCGGTCTGGGGACCTGATGAAGTATATATAAACGGGAAATTCCTGGGAAAAACAGGCATTCATGGGGATCAAGCTCAATCATTCTATGACAAAACTCGAATATATACCATACCCGGAATTTTGTCCGAAGAAGGACTATCAAACAGGGTAACAATAATAACATCCACTCCTCATGAGCTCAGTATCGGAATAATTCATGGTGATATCTTTCGTATTGGATATTCCGATTTTGAATTTTCCGCCTTAACCGGACAGGAGATTAAAAAAGTTTCAATCGCGGCAGTCTTTTTTGTTATCGGGCTTTATTTTGCCCTCTTGTTTGTTCAACACCGGGATGAAAAATATAACCTGTTTTTCTTTTTATTTGCCTGTACCATGTCAGGGTATATTTTCGTCACCTCACAGTCGAAATATCTTTTTTTTGAAAGTTTTTACCTTTTAAAAAAGGCGGAATATATCCTCCTGGTATTACTTTTACCCTTTGGTTCTTTATTTTTATATTCTTATTTCCCAACGCGGAAGACCTTGCTTGAAAAATTGTCCCGGTTGTTATTGTATATCTTCCTTATTCTTTCCGCTGGAATGCTGGGAATAGTTCTATTTACTTCCACGGATCTTGTTTTGAACCGCTTGCTCTCTTATTTATATATTACCTGGATTCTACCGTTAGTTTTTATTCTCTATATCGTACTACGGGAAACAGGGCTTTATTTTTTACGCATCCTTTCAAAAATAACAAAGGGCAAAGTAAACAGGGCATATCGATCCCTGGACACGCTGCCGGTGAAGTTGCGGGAGTTCTGGAATAAACCGGTTTCCCATTTTCCCGGACCGCTCAAGCGGCTCTTCTCGGCAAATCCCCGGCCTTTGCTAACGCAAATACTGGAAACGGAAATAGACGGAGGTTTGCTTTTCTTGGGAATCAGCGTTCTTCTTGGCACTGCCGTCCATGATATTTTAATAACCAGGGGCGCTATCCTGGGAGAGAAATTACTTCCGTATAGTCTTCTGTTCCTGGTAGTGGGGGTTACCGGTATTTTATCGAACCGGATTTTGCGTTTATACCGGGACGTGGGCAGGCTCAATACCGGGCTGGAAGAGACTGTTGAGATCGCGGAAAAACGGTCCGAGTACCTGGAAGACATGATGAACGGGATTAATAAAGTCTCTTCAGAGCTGGTAAAAGTCAGCTCCGAACTACAGGAGATGGGGGATGAATTTTCCGGGTTCGCGGCGGAACAGGCCGGAAGCACTACACAAATGGCTGCGTCTTTTGAAGAGTTGTCCTCCTCTACGGGTGTGGTAACTGAGTCGGCCGGGAACCAGGAACAGGAAGGGAAAAAGACAACGGAAATGGTTGCTATTTTAAATGAGACTCAGCAGTACGTGGCACAGATGAGTGTGAGTGTATTGAACAGTCTTTCGGCAGTCTCGGAATCAAGGGAAAAGACCGGGGCTAACCTGGAGCTTATGATAAATAAGATGGAAATTATCAATGAGGGCGGCAAAGCCATTAACAATTTTGTTGCCGTAATAAATGATATCACGGACCGGATCAATCTATTATCGCTCAATGCCGCTATTGAAGCAGCCCGGGCCGGTGAACACGGACGGGGGTTTGCCGTGGTTGCTGATGAGATTGGGAAACTTGCTATGGCAACATCGGATAATTCAAAAGAGATATCGTCCCAGATAGAGCATATTATTGGTGATATAGAAGAAGGAATGAATATTGTTGATATCACCAAAGAATCAACGGGCTCTATTTTTTCCATGCTTGATGATATTAATAGCCGCATTGATACTGTTGAAAATCTTATGGAAAAGCAGTCCCATGCTATTAAGAATGTGGTTTCCCAGGTATCGGTAATTGATTCCCTTGCTACCGGTATTGCAGCTGCCACGAACGAACAGCTCATCTCAATGGGAGAGAACGCCAGAACCGTTGAACGGCTCGCGGAAATGGCACGGGTCATTTCCGATTCCAGTTCCAGGATACTCGATTTTACCAAAAAGGTGAGTGGTATGGCACGGGGGCTGGTCGATTTGATTGAGGGCGTGGATTAGTTTTCGTTAATTTGTGCTGCACTGTAACGAAAATTTTAAACAGGTCGAATTCGACCTGTTTAGAACTCATTTGAGATTACTCATTCTATTCAAGCTGCTTTACTGTCTCATTGCTTACAAGTACTTTGAGTAAATATAACCTGAATTCCGCGCTAATCCAGGAGGCGAATTCAAAGGCAATGTCCTGATGCGCGAAAGTGCCTCCATATCGGCCTGATTTTGATATAATACCAATAGCATTTGTAGTCTCTATCCATTTTTGAGGAGATAGCACAAAGGCATTGTTCCCTGCTTCATTTTTAAACAGGTCGAATTCGACCTGTTTAAAATTATTATTGTTTAATTTTTCCCATAATCCCAGGAATTCAATGGTACTTTTCGACCGCATCCGGTTTTTTATTTTTATAACAAAAAATTAAAATAATTTACAAGTAAGCCCCTTTTTGGGCATTATTCCTGCTTATTACATAATCACGAGGTAAAGGGGCTGGTGGATTTGATTGAGAGCGTGGATTAGTTTTTGTTAACCTGTGCTGCTGTAGCGAAAATTCCAAACAGGTCGAATTCGACCTGTTTAGAACTCATTTGAGATTACTCATTCTATTTAAGCTGCTTTACCGTCTCATTGGATACAAGAACTTGCATTTGATCAATTGCAAGCCTGTTTAATTTATCCAATCTCTCTTCAGCATCAATTTTCTGCTTAATAAGCTCGGAATTATAACTTTCCAGGTTCGAGAGCACTACAAGCTGCTCAAGAGTGGCATAATCCCGCATATTCCCTTCTGAATCAGGGTTCTTTTTTTTCCATTCTTTTGCCGTAAGTCCAAAAAGAGCAAAATTTAATATATCAGCTTCATTTGCGTAAATAAACCCTTTTTTTGAATTTGCAATATCTTCGGGAATTAAATTTTCTTTGACAGCATTATTATGTATATCATAGTTAATTTTAGCAATAGTCCGGGAAACATTCCAGTCCAATTGTTTTTGTTGGAATTCATCCTGCTTAAGTCTTTGAAATTCTTTGAGTAAGTACAACCTGAATTCCGCGCTAATCCAGGACGCGAATTCAAAGGCGATATCCTGGTGCGCGAAAGTGCCTCCATATCGGCCTGATTTTGATATAATTCCAATAGCTTTTGTTGATTCAATCCATTTTTGAGGAGATAGCACAAAGGCATTGTCCCCTGCTTCATTTTTAAACAGGTCGAATTCGACCTGTTTAAAATCATTATTGTTCAATTTTTCCCATAATCCCAGGAATTCGATGGTACTTTTTGACCGCATCCAGTTTTTTATAATATCTCTTGGAGCATCACTATTTTTGTATTTAGCAATATCAGTAAGAGATATATAGTCCTGTTTTTCATTTTTAAGCAAAGCAATCTCTTTTCCCTGCACATTAAGTTTGTTTTTGCTCATTTTTCCTCCTTTGTGCATATTTAGTTTTGAGTGAAGAATCAATACTTTTAAGTACATTCTTCTATATATTAATAAGACGTTTTATACCCAAAACGCACAAAATTTTTTATTTTTATAACAAAAAATTAAAATAATTTACAAATAAGCCCCTTTTTTGGCATTATACCTGCTTATTACACCATCACGAGGAATACCATGGCACTTAATAATATACGAAAAAGAATAGATCACCTTGACGCGAAAATACTGCGCCTCCTGGATGAACGGATGGAGCAGGCAATCATGTCGCGGAAGTTTAAAACCAATATTCAGGACACGGGAAGAGAGGCCGAGCTTCTTGAGCGGCTGAAACAAAACGCAAGAGGCCTTATTAACCCGGAATTTTGCGTGAAATTATATACGGAGATTATTACGGAAAGCAAGCGGCTGCAAAACCAGCAGTACCGGGTAATCGGCTTCCAGGGAGAGCATGGCGCTTTTAGTGAAGCTGCTGCAAAGGAGTGGAACAGTGAAATCGTTCCCGTACCAAACAGGAAGTTTGGAGATGTTTTTGACGGAGTGGCAGCAGGGCTCTATGATTTCGGCATAGTACCGGTAGAAAATACCCTGGGCGGAAATGTAGGGCAGGTAAATGACCTGCTCTTTAATACTGAGCTCTATATAATCGGGGCAATAGATATGCCGGTACATCATTCCCTTATGGCATTACCGGGAACCGCTTTAGAAGATGTTCGTGACGTATATTCTCATCCACAGGCGCTGGCACAATGCAGGAATTTCCTCGCGGAAAACGACCTTGATGGGCAGCCCTATTATGATACTGCGGGATCGGCATATATGCTTATGGAGGAGCGGCCAAAAGGAGCGGCAGCAATAGCCGGAGCTCCGGCAGCAGAACTCTATGGGCTGGAAATACTCAAAGAGAATATTGAAGACCTTCCCACAAACAGAACCCGGTTCCTTATTCTTTCCAAAGAAAAAAACACCGAAGAAAGGGAACAAGAAGGAGAAAAGTGTTCCATTCATTTTTCCACCCTGGATAAAGCAGGAACCCTTTTTCAAATACTGGAGATCTTCGCGAATTCCGGTATAAACCTTACCAGGATAGAATCAATCCCAACAAGCCCGGGAGAATACACTTTTTTTATCGATTTAATCGGCAGGGATACGGACCAGAGGGTGATAGACGCCATTGAACAAGCCCGGACAAAGACTAAAAATTTTCGCCTCATGGGCTGCTATGGTGAGATAAGGCAGGAGCAAGGGGGGAAACTACAGCGATAAAATATTGGAATTTTATTTGACTATTCGTATTAATTGCGTTATACTGCAAACATGAAAAAAAGCTCGTACTCTTTCTCATGATTCTAACAATATTCGGTGTGGACTATACGCGTCTCTATGGGAAGTCACTAAAGGTACTTATCGTTGTGTGGCGAGGGGAAACAGGACCACCGCAGACTGGGAATGTTTTTAAAAGATGATTTTCAAAAGACTATGGACCAATACGACTATTGTTATACCTTTGGAGCTACTGCTTCAAAAATGACAAAAATATACCTGCAAAACAGGGTTCCCCAAATTTTCAACATAGTCTCAGCTCCAATAAAGAGTAGGCTTGTAACTTCAATGCAATCCCGGACCGAGAATATTTGCGGCAGCTCAAGCTTTGTCTCAGTCCGTTTACAGATTGAAAACGCCATGAAAGTAATGCGGTTTAAGCGATTGGGGATATTGTTTAACTCAAAGGAGCGGAATGCAAATATCATACACGGGGAATTGCTGCGCATAGCAAAAGATATGAATTTTACGGTTATCCCCCTGAATTCTCCGTCAGCAACAGGTAAATTAAAGGAAAATCTTAAAAAGCTGGTTAACCGTTCAGTGCAGGTGGATGCGGTCTATTTGCCGTCCGACAGTTATATTGTTTCAAATGCCGGTTTGGTCTGTAAGCAATTAAACAAAGCCGGGATAAAAACTATTGGAGCGCTGCGGAAATTTATTGATAAAGGAGCCTTAATGGGAACGGTTATTAATTATTTTACCCTGGGACAATACGCGGCCCGGATAATTGACCGGAATCAAAAAGGAGAGCAGCTCAAGGATATCCCGGTACAGGTGGAACGCGAACCGAAATTGTATATCAATTTATCAACAGCTAAATTCTTGAAATTTAAGATAGACCCGGAAATAAAGCGCAAGGCAGTTATTGCGCGCTAGATATAAGAACCCTTTTTTGCCATCATCTTCTTTATAGGGATATCCCCTATATCAATTTAGTGAAATCTACTATAGCTAAATTAGAGATACACCCATTGCCGCGCAGGTGCCATCTTTATATCTTAATAGTATACTGTGTTCAATACATACGAATAAAGTATATTGGAGGAGCTACCCGTCGGTCCGGACAGCTGCCGGGTAGACGTTTTATCCCTTTATTGAGTGTTCTTTACTCCACGGGATCCGATTTAACAGTAAACATGCGGTGGGTGGAAACCTCCTGTCTGCCCACTGCTTTTTATAAATGTATTGACCAATCGTGAATAAGGCGGTGGGGAATGAATATAGAGATTGATACGGGAAGCTCCGGGAGCGGGAATAACACAATAGACTGCCTTCTTTTGCCGGTGCAAAACAGTATTGGAGCCCGCAAAAAGGTGGAGACGCTAATAGAAGAACTCTGCCATTCAAACCTTGACTGGAAGTATGTGGTAAACGGGATCAGGTCCTACCTTTTTAATTATATTTTTGATATAATCCCCCACGCGGAAGAAGTGTTGCCCGTACTCTTTGATTATCTTCGCCAGGCCACCGTTCGCAAAAAAGATTCCGCCCTGCGCGCCAGTGATACTTTTTTCGATCGATACGCCTATGTTATGCAGCAAAGCAATGAACAGGCCGCAAACAGCATGGGGAAAGAATTAGACCCCAATAAAGATATGCGAATGTTTAAAAACGGTTTCGACGCTTTTGCCCTTGAATACCTGGATCTCCTCATCCGCATGAGTTCCGAAAATTTTTATTTTGATAATATCTATAACCGAATCTCATCTGTAGGCCGGCTCTTGTTTCACGACACGCATATGTCACCAAAGATTCGCGAGTCACTTGTTATAAAGATCAATCAATTTATTGTTCTACAATATAAGATCTATATAAAACGGTCCATCGTAATTCAAAAAAACGAAATCGAGAACATTCAAACCCAATTGCCGACGGGGGAGAGTAATACAGAATTTATAACGCTTCTGGAATCTGTTTCCATTGACCGCTATAGGGAACGGCTTAATTTATTAACCCTGAACTCATATTATACTCCCGAGAAAAATTTTGAGCACAGTGAAGAGACGAATTTTTCACATAATTCGCGAACCTGGGAACAGGTAAGTATGATGGTTAAAAAGATGATAGAAAATGGTTTTATTCATGACAATAAAATCATTCTCAGTCTTTTTGCATACCTGGTAGAAAAATCAAACCAGGGCAGTGACAGGGAATTACAGCTGTTTATGTCCGGAAGAATCGCTTCGGTCTGTTCAATCCTTGACTCTATTGGAAAAAGCAGTCTGTTTAAAGAAGTTATTGACCTGGTTCTTCCGCCGCTGCTGGTGGAAATAGAACGGGGCGGTAATTATAATTCCGCGTTTTCAACTGTTTATAATATCGGGAAAGTAGTGATCGAATCCGGGAATTTATTTATCATTGATTATTTCGAGGATATCCTGGTAAAGTCTAAATTTAATTTTCCACAGATAAGTGGTATCGCCTCGGACTGGTCGGTGATCGTTAATTTCAGCCACCTGGAAAATATTCGTACCTGGATGAAGTTAATAGAGCTGAATCCGCCGGTAATGAAAAAACTCTCTGCCAGTTTAATCGTTAACCTGAAGCTTGGCGGCGTGTTCCTGAAGGATACCGATCTTTTCCAGAGAGATATTTCCCGCCTCCTGAACAGCAACTACGGAGCGGTATTTTATCTTGTCACTTCCATGGCAGCGGTCTTTCCCGCCTTTTATCATGATATTGGGGCAACGGGAAATATTCGGGCTTTTACCGAAAAGATCGATACCAATCACCAGATGGATGACCTGATTCATTTTTTGAGAAAGCAGGTCCATGTTGAGTCCAGCAGTCAAACCGTTTATTTATTTCAGCAGGTTATGGAATTCTGGATGACCGGAGACAAAACCCTGCTGCTGAATATAGTCCCGGAAGATGTGTATAACAACCTTGACCATTTTTTCCGGCTCATCAATCTGGATGTGCATGAAGTTCCCCGAAAGCTCTTTGAGAAAGCCCGGGGCCACTTTACGGAAATTCGGGAAGAACGGTTCTGGGATTTTCTTGACGCCGCCGGGGAAGAACGCCTGGTTTCCTATGTTGAAGAACATGATTTTAACGGGGTAAGCCCGGAAGAGAAAGAAGCGACCCTGTCGTATATTAAAGAATATTACCGTACCAGGATTCCCACTGAAATGACCAAGATTTTACATACCATTAGAAGTCTTTCGGGCATTGACATGGCCAAAACAAAAATATGGGAAATGCTCTACGCCATTTCCGATGATGATTTCCGGAAAACCTTTGATGTGGTAAGTAAAACGAATATATCACAGGTGAATATTGAAAAATTTATTATATTCCTCCATGTATACCGCATGCTTTTTGACAAATATAACTTTTCACATATACGGGCAATAGACAAATTAGAAGAATACGCGCGCCAGGATATATTTAATCCGCCGGATAATTTTTTCGATAAAATAAAAAGCGATTCCATCTTTGACGCCCTGGAGGAGCTCTTAAAGGTCCAGCATTCTTTAAAAATGAACATCCTTCTTTCGGACCAGGTCTATGAGCCCCTGGATACGGTTATGTTAAAACGGCATATTGCCTTTGGCATTCCTTCAATGTATGGATCGTATAAAGAAAAAAAATTCGATACGCTGAAAGTATTTTTTCATATGAACCTCATCCGGGTTCTGTTCTTTGAGTCCATAATTGAAAAGATGCATACCCTGTCGAATGGCCGAATAGAATACCCGGAAATAAAAATAGTATTAACCCTTTTTTACCGGACCCTGCTTATTGACGGCCTTGCGAACCAGGAGATGATTAGTTTTTTTAATTTAATGGAAACCCCAAATATGAAAATTTCCCAGTTCCGGGATATTGTAACAAACCTGCTGACGATTCATGGGGAAATCTCGGACCAGTTTAACGAGACCTTTAAATATGTTTGTAAAGAGGCTATTCTCAATATCGGCATCGACAATATTTCGAAAAAATATATTCCCCGGGACGAACCGGAAAATATTGAAATAGTCATAGACCGCTTCCTGCGAGACCAGGTAATGCAGTCGCCCCTGCTGCAGTTATTCGACAATTATCTTATATATTTACGGGACCTGCTGGAGAAAGATATCAAAGCCAGGGGGGATGTTATTTGTTTGAATATTGCCGATGATACGGGGAAGGGAAATGCAGTCTATGATGTTATAAAACTGCCCGACAAACCGGGCGACCCCTATGATCCCTTTGACCCGTATGAAGAGAACGGCTATGCTCCCATACATGATATTAAAATGCAAGGCCGAAAACCGGAAGAGGGCGATACCTACGCCTCTATGTGGGAGGTGGGAAGTAAAGCTCATGGTCTGCTCTTTGCCGCTAACATGGAAGGCGTGAATACTCCTGAAGGGATAATCCTTTCGGCGGAATTATACAAACGAATTGAAAAAGATATCCTGGAAGATAAAAAATCAAAGCAGCAGATGATTTACCTGTTAAAACGTTATGTTGAGACCTTTGCCGGCAGGCGTTTTGGCAATGTGCAGAACCCCCTTCTTCTTTCCGTGCGAAGCGGGGCTGTCTTTTCCATGCCCGGGGTTATGGACACCATTACCAACGTGGGACTCTCCATGGAAATCATTGAGTTTTTTCCGGAAAAAGATTCCTGGTTTGTTTATGATTGTTACCGAAGGTTCCTGCAAGACCTGGCAACCTCGTATTTTGGTCTCGACCGCTGCATCTTTCAAAAGCTCATGCAGGAAGCCAAAGAGGATGCCGGGGTTGCGCTTAAAGAAAAACTCTCCGGGAAACAGATGAAGCAGCTTACGTTGAATTATAAAACCGAAATTGAACAGCGGGGAGTTTATATTCCCGATGACCCGTACGAGCAATTATTATATTCAATCCTCGCGGTGTACCGTTCCTGGGATTGTTCCACAGCGAAAAAGTACCGGAAGTTTATTAATATTTCCGATGAATGGGGAACCTCGGTTATTGTACAGCGGATGGTTTTTGGGAATATTTCTCCGGGAGATATTACCGGTGTTGTACACAGCCAGTACCTGGGCGATGAAAGTCTTCATCTTTTTGGAGAATATAAAACCAGGGCTCAGGGCCACGACATTGTTAATGGCGTGGCAAAGGTGTTTCCCATTAGTGAAGAGCAAAAGAAAATATATTTAAAGTCGAAAAAATTCTCTTCACTGGAAAATACCAACCCGGAAATATATACGGTGCTTTTTAATACGGTTAAAAAGATCAGGGATAACTGGGGCAATGATTTACAGATTGAGTTTACTGTTGAAAACGGAATTCTCTATATACTGCAAGTCAGGGGACTTACCAATCAAATTTTTGAGACCGAAGAGTTTGTGGAGCCGCCCGATGTGTTATCGGAGTATCTACTGGGCCAGGGGCTGGCGGCTTCGGGAGGGTCTGTTTGCGGCAGAGCGGTATACCATACCGGCCGTATTGATCCAATGAGAAAAAAATATAAGAACGATAAACTTATCCTGGTGCGTCCGGAAACCAGTCCCGAAGATGTTGTTGGTCTGGAAAAATCGGACGGGATCTTAACCTGTCTCGGCGGAATGACCTCTCACGCGGTTTTGCAGATGCGGCGTTTTGAAAAATCGGGAGTGAGCGATTTTTCAATTATGAAAATCGACGCCAATAATAATTGCGCGATGGTTCAAAAAGAAACTCCGGGAAATGGTGAGATCGTAATCCAGGAAGGAGATTTTATCGCCATAGACGGCGCTACGGGCAATGTGTATATCGGCGAACACGAAACACGAAAGAAACGCTTTTAGACCCCTGCGAGGGGTGCGGCCCCTCGCAGGGAATAATAGATCAGAAACTAAATAGTGCGTTATATATAAAGTATATC
>JAAENB010000915.1 GCA_024224995.1 bacterium
CTATACGCGCAAAGAGCAAAACAGAAAAAACCCGGTGCTTATGAACGGTCGGGCCTGGATGAGAGCCTGAAAGATGAATACCGGGTAAAACGCCTTGTAGAAGAGGTGACCGGGGAAGATTTAAAGAAGAGAACAATCCTGGAAATTTATCTTGAATATGGATTTAATTCTAAATCGGTCTTTAATACGGCATTTAAAAAATTTACCGGAAAAACTCCGAAAGAGTTTTTTAAGGATAAATCATAAACCAGTTTTCCAGCGTAGTACGGGCACGGCGCGCCATGCCCGTACGCGGTGTTTATTTGAGTTGGCCCCTCTGTGGTGTTAACCCGGAATAAAATCTTCGGAAACCAGCCCGTAAAGGCGTTGCACTGCAATGCCTTTACGGGCTGGTTTCAGGCCAGGGCTATGGAGATTCCGGGAAGGGGTGCAGGCTCCGGGCAGCATCCTGTTCTCCCGTATATAACCTTCCCAACAAGCAGCAAAAAGAAAAAAATTTTCAGTCCGATAATCATAGCAGAAGCGCGACAACCCGCGCAGGAGCAAAAACCGGATGAATGATTATCAGCAATTGCCGCAGGGTCAACACCACAGAGGGATAAACGCGTAGGGGTCGCGCCCTCGCTCGTAGAAACCAACCCCGGACAACATCCCCGAAAAACCAAACCGTGGAGGGCTTCTCCCTTTTTCCTTTTGCCTTGTTCCTTTTGCCTGCTTCCCACGTCTCCCCTTTTCTGCTCCTTCACCTGTTACTTTTTTAAAGCTTAATTATATAATTAACTGCCGCGTTTTTAGACCGTGTCTCATCTGACATACGCGGTGTTCCATACCCCGCGGATATTGATCCGGCAGTATTAGAGTAATAAGTTCTTTCTGCTCCATAACCCCACGGAA
>JAAENB010000916.1 GCA_024224995.1 bacterium
CAGTGATTGGGAGTGGTCGTTGTAGAGGGCATCGATCTGGGATCGGTCCTGCCAGATGGTCACGAGCTGCACCCCGATACCAGCACACGTTGAGGCGACCTCGGGCAGCCACCGCAGAGGCGTGTTGGCTGCTTCGTCCAACACCGCCAACAGGGGCCCGATCCGCTCACCGGCGGCTTGGGCCACCCGGTAGGTCTGATCGCGGACCAGGTCACCGAACAGGCCGCCGAACAGGGGGGCGAACTGGTCGCCACGGCCGAGGGGCTGAACAATGTAGAGGGTGTTGCGGCCCGAGAGGATCTTGGTGATATCGATCGCGGGGAGCCGGGGGTCAGACGCGGCGCCGGCTTGGAGACTGTTCCAGCATGACACCAGCGACTGGGCGGTGGAGTTGATGTCGGAGCGGGGTCGGGGATCGAGGCGGGACCAGCCGTTGAAATGATCATAGGCCACGCCGGCCTGCATCCCATCGGGTCCACCCCGCGAGATCGCCGCGTTGAGGATCGCCCTGACCTCGGAGTGCTGTTCGTCGATGCCGTCCTGGTTCGCCAGCCAGCGCACGACATCTGACATCGACCGGTCGTCGAGGGCGGCGCTGAACAGCAGGGGCCACAACAAGGTGGCGCCCCGATCAGA
>JAAENB010000917.1 GCA_024224995.1 bacterium
TACGATCCTGGATAAAAAGGTGTCTATGCTCCTTCCATGAAATTTCGAAAAGGTAAATTCTGCCGGCTCAAAAACCGAATCCGTTTCCAGGTGCAGTGAAAAATACGTATCAAAATCGATATCTATATCCTCAAATATATTGATCTGGAATGTATTTTCAGGATTTTCACTAATATTCCGGCTGATCATTTTCTCAATCTTCTTCTCCTTCTCAGGAGGGACATAATAGGTGATAAAAAAATAGATATATGAGTCCATGCTTATGGCATGTATATAATCAGTTCCGCAGGTATAAAGAAATCCCTTCACATTTTCATCTTTTATTAACTCAAGCACATCGGGGCGAAACTTTGCTGTTTCCTCTTTTAACGTGATTTCCCTGTCCGCTACCTTTATTGACAACATAAACGAAAGGGGTTTCCGTTTCAATAAATTCAATCGCCGGGAACGCTTATAACTCTCTACAATAAAATTATTCAGGTCGGGGTTGTCATATTTTTTAATAACATTGGATGAGCTGCCATTTTCTTCTAACAAATCCTTCTTCAATTCCATGACCGATTTATCAATAGACTCAACAAAGGAATCATCTATTTTGTGAAATTCCACTGCCATGACTCCACCGCTTACGGATGTATCAATCTTTTCAAGGCAGGCTTTGGTCATATAACCGGAGGGGGTTGTTCTTAGTCCGGTTCCTACGGGGTTAAACCGGTTAAATATATATGGCGTTTTTCGCGGATGGTTATTTACTTCTTTCCACTTATGCTCTACTGTTGAGCAGCGGGTCAGCAGTAAGGGAAGAATAACAAAAACAAGCCCCAGGGCAATGATATTTCCCCTTGATACTCCTGTCATATCGCTTTTGTTTTAATCCTTTTTTTCCTTCATAATACTCTCATTCATTTTCATGAGGTCTTCCAGCTTATTTAATTCTGTCGTATCTTTTTTCTCATCTTTTGTTTTCTTTTTTGTCTCCTTTTTTCCTTTTATTTCTTTCTTTTCCTTACCGTCTTTTTTAACCGGTTTCATGAGATCTTCAAGGCTTTCAATCGGTTTCTTAGCATCTTTTTTATCTTTTTTATCTTTATTGTCTTTATTGTCTTCCGTGCCTTTTTGACCTTTCCTACCCTTAATCATATCCTCAAGTGATTCAATGGGGCCTTCCACTGTCTTATCTTTACCGGTAGTTTTTCTCTTTCGTCTTCTTCTTTTCTTTTTCTTCTTTTTCCCTTTAAATACCAGGCGGTACGGTTTGGGTAAACAATACTGTTCCAGAAACAATACATCGGCCTGTTTCGGTATTAGCGCTTCTTTACAGGCATCTATTCTCCGGTAATCGGTCTTGTCGAGACCCTTTTTATAGATTTCGTCAATACAACTAAGTGCCCCCGGCTCCCCTTCGGGATCTTTGGGATTCCCGTAAAGATATTTTTTATTTATCTCGAACAGCTTTTCAGGCGGATGCTTTACAAAATAATTAATAAAATCCCGGAGCGTTACATAGGTCGCGGGGTCATTCTCATTGGCAAGATTATAAAAAAGCGTTTTGTCCGGGTCATAGGCTACAAGCTTTTGCTGAATAAGGTCGGTCAATAAGAGTATACTTGTCTCTTTCTTGCCTCCGGCCGGCAAATAACTCTTATAGAACGATTTGTTCGATTTATCGACATAATTCTTTGTAAGAATATTGTGACAGAGCGAGGCTATATGAAATTGCTCTATCTGGTCATTGCTGATCCGGTTTATTTCCGCAATAACACCGGAATTTGCTTCCAGGCGCAGCATCCGTGAAAACTGCTGATCCCCGGTACTTCCCTTTTTCGTAAGAAAAGAACTGATCTCAGGGTTTTCCACCCAGGGGGCAACCTCCATGCGGGTTATTACTCCGGCATTAGGATCCTGCATCAACTTTACCGCGTCCTGTACTGTTATACGGAACTGGTCTATGTTAATAGGAATAAGGTTAACCATATTCCCTTTTGACAGCCCGATGCCCTGCACGTAAACCCGCAACCCCCGGAACTGGGCATCTTCCTTAAACTTTGTATCACCTTTTTTGCTTTTTCCGCCGTGAAAATTAAAGAGCCCCTTTTCCAGCCGGTTTTGAAATATTTCATCGGTCTTTGGTTCTCCACGCATCCGGTACTGCAATAAGGCGTAATACGTCGCGTAGGTTCCTACGGACCGCACATAATGATGCCCGCAGCTGTTAAAAAAGGTTACATATTGTTTCTGCTCCAGCAGGTACCTGGCACTATTACTTAAGGGAGACCTGGTCTCATCAAGGGCGTAATAATAGGTATTTACCTCGACGCGGACAATCAGGTTCTTAAGCACCAGCGTTCTTTCAAACTCATCCTTCTCTTCGTCTTTATAATACTTTTTTATGAAAGAATTAAGCCGGGAGTTCTTAAGCCGGTCCTTACTGGAGATGGTTATATTTGTTAAATAATCGGCAGTTACGTCTTCAATGTCATAGATGAGGTCAAAAGAAGGTTTTGTTTTCTTGACCGACTTGAGACACATGGACTGGAGCCGGTTGCTTCGCATGGAATAGCCCCGGCCAATAGATGGAAAACCATTCAGGTGTTCCATCCGGTTGTCGTTTATAACAACCGGTGATGCCTGAAGAGAAAAATTAATCAGCATCAGCATAGTAATTACGCCGGCTGTAAATATAAACAGTTTGAAAAGATTTCTATTCATTATCTCTTATTTTTCTCTTTTTGGGCATCCGTTCCCATTTTGTAGATTTGAGAAGCGCTATATTTTATTTTTATCTTGCTGGTGTTGGTGTTGTACCCTGCAGCTCATCCGGCGCCAGTATAGGCATACAATGATCATCCATCCTCGCATCAATTTGCTCTGAAAGATCCCCGCGTAATTTTTTACACTCCGGGATATCCCGCCAGCTTAGCACGAACATTCCCGACTCCAGCATTTTCCGGATGCAGATCTGAGCCCCTTTTGATCCGTCGTACATGAACTTTTCCTCTTTTTTAAGGTATTCATCAATCTTTTCATCGGTCAACAGTTTGTCGAGCTCAGTAAGGGTCATATCGACGTCTCCTGTTCTCAGGTTCATGAGCTTAGCTTCGGCAAAACCGTCACGGAATCGTTCATTCAGCTTATAATGCGCGTCAATGGTCTGTCGGCAGATCTTTGCCTTATAATATATATTCATCAGGTTCCGGTCGGCCCGTTCTATTTCAGCCAGGTACTCTCCATTCAGATTAAGAATGTGCTTTTTCTTATAAAGAAGCATCTTTTTCCCGGTTTCCTTATCAATAATCTCTTCCTCAAGCTTAATGAGGTTCTGAAACTCAGTATTTTCAACCCAGGGTACCACCTCCATGGTCCGAACCTTCCCTGTTACGGGACTCTGCATTGAAATAAAAGCATCCTTAATTGCCGCCTTAAAGGTTTCAAGGTCAAAGGATACAAGAGATGCTCCCTCATTCTTCCCCAGTCCCCAGGCCATTGAAGTAATTGTCAGCTGTTTGCTGCTGGCTTCAGATCCAATATTAGTCGATTGCTCCGCATTGACATGACCTCCCTGGACCGGGCCGAAACTCTTGAGCGCAACCTTCAGCTTTGCCTCAAATCCCACATCCCGCTTGGTAGTCTTTGTTTTATACGAAAAAATGGACAGGTACTTGGCATTTCTTCCGATTGACCTGATATAATAGGAACCGCAGCTGCTGAAAAAACCGGGTATATCGTTATTTTGCAGTAAAGAGGCTGCCGAATCACTTAATTTGGTCTTGGCCTCATCCACAGACGCGTAGTAACTATCCATATTGATCTCCACCTGTATATGGTGGGATGTTTCTGTTGTTGCCGAATCCGTGGTAGCAGTAGTATCTACTGTTACGGTTGCCATAGCATGCTGGACCTCGGCGTCTACATGGGTCCGGGTTTTGACCGTATCGGTCTTTGATGTTTCAATTTCTTCAAATTTATATTGAAAATCATAAGAAGGCTCAGTTATTTGCACATCCAGCATACAAAGCGACTGCAAGGTATTTGTGGAAATAGTGTATCCCCTTCCCAGAACAGGGGTCATGGCTGTGTCCCGTATCCGGTTATCCCTGATTATGGTTGGTCCGGCAAATAACTGGATAAAAAACACCAGGGTTAAAACAATTCCGGATAGTTTAAGAAAAAATTTCATGAGAGCCTCCCCATTTATCAATTACAGGGACAATCCCTGTATATTCTTCCAAATCTAAGTATAAAAAAAAAATTCCAAAAAAATCAAGTACTTTTTTATTCCGGGACTATTTTATTTCGTAAACGCGAGATACATGGTTCCCCCCCGGAGTTTTATAAAAAGCTGCACCATATTCCCGCTTTTTATTGATTTGATCCGTTTTATAAAATCTTCAGGCGATGTTACCGGTTTTCCGTTCAGCTTCAATACAACATGGCCCTTTCGCAGTCCGGCCTCATACGCACGGCTTACGGGGGCCGCATCCGTTACAATTACTCCCTTTTCATCATCAGAAAGGCCAAGGGGCTTTCGAACCGATTCGGGAACGGTCTTCACTTTTATGCCCAGCACAGACCCTTCAGATTCTTCATGGCGCTCAATGCTCTTTTCTCCGGGTGTGTCGGGAAGTTCTCCCAGTTTCATGGTTATTGTTTTTCTCGCTCCACCCCGAAAGATTGTCAGTTTTACGCGTTTTCCCACTCCCGCCATGGACGCAAGCCAGGGAAGGTCGCCTGCCTCTTTTATTTTAGTGCCGCCGAACGTTAGAATAATATCCCCATTCCTGATCCCTGCTTTTTCTGCCGGACTCCCCTTCACTACTTCGCTTACCAGGGCTCCTCCTGCCTTTTTTAGCCCAAATGAACGGGCAAGTTCTTCCGTTACCTTCTGGATCTTTACACCTATCCAGCTTCTGGTTACTTTTCCCTTTGCCTTAAGCTGGGGGATCAGCTTTTTTGCCAGGTTTATGGGTATGGCAAAGCCGATTCCCTGTCCTGCCGGGTTTATGGCTGTATTTATTCCCACAACAAGCCCATTCATATCTATAAGGGGACCGCCCGAATTCCCCGGGTTTATTGACGCGTCCGTTTGTATAAAATTATAATAGCCCTGCCTGCCATGGGGATTGATCTCTCTCCTGCCCTTGGCGCTCACTATTCCCGCTGTTACCGTATGATCCAGGCCAAAAGGATTTCCTATGGCAATTACCCAATCTCCTGTTTCCAGCTTTGATGAATCTCCAAGCTTCGCGTAAGAAAACCCTTTTTTAGAGTCTTTATTGGATTCTATCTTAATAAGAGCGATATCGGTCTTTGGATCGCTTCCAATGACTTTTGCGGTATACTCCTTTTTACTGCTAAGCTGTACAATGATCTCATCGGCATGTTCAATTACGTGGTTATTGGTTAAAATATACCCGTCTTTTGATATTATCACCCCGCTTCCAATCCCTCTGCTCTTAAATTCCCCGGGCATTCCCCCAAAAGGTTTGTTAAAAAAAGGTTTTAACCGGTCCGGTATATTAAATCCCGGGTGACGGAAGTGAAATTCATTGGAGTTCATATTTTTTACAGTCCGCGATGTGCGTACATTAACAACACTGGGGGCTGTTTTTTTGACTATGGGGCTGAATGAAGGCAGCATCTTTGAATACGCGGCTGTTGACTGAACTGCACTACAGCCTGTTATCACGATAGAAAGATATAATACGTGATTTCTTATTACGGTTTTTAAAAAACTCATATTTATTCTCCATGATAAATAACAAAAGAAAGAAAGTACAGGGTGATAATCACCGGCACGGTCTGATTCTATTCTAATGAAATGTATTTAAAACTGGTCTCCTGTCAAGAGAATTTTCATGTAATCCTGCTGTTGTTCATTCCCCTCACCTGTTGTTCATTCCCTCTCACCTAGCGTTCATTCCCTCTCTATTGCTGAATACCGGCAATTGTATTACCTTAAAATTCATAAATCAATATAAATCAAAAGACATTAAGGAGGTCTTTCTTTGAATTCAAAAAAAATATTTTATCTTTTCCGAATTGGCTGATGTCAATAACTCTCTTCTTTCTTCTGGCTATTGTTCCCTCTTGCGAAGGTCTGTTCGATTCACCTCTTGAGGGCACCTTTTCCATTAATAATGACCGGGAAACTACCTACTCCCGGTCTATTGTTCTGAATAATCATATCCCCAAAGCCGATGAAATGCGTTTCAGTAATTCAGACGGGCTCTGGTCGCCATGGGAGCAGTATTCAGCTTCTAAAAACTGGTTCCTGGATGAAGGTTTTGGAAAACAATTCGTATATGCCGAATTTCGCAGCAGCCTTTCAGGTAAGGTTCTTCAAAAATTCGACTCCATTGTTCTCATTGACGCACATGGTTTCACGTTCTCTATCAATAACGAAGCGCTCCATACATTTTCAGACTCTGTAAATCTGAATATTAATGCAGCCGGTGTCTCAGAAATGCGTATCAGCAATAATGCTGGTGAATGGTCCGGTTGGGAACCGTATTATTCTACTAAAACATGGTCTCTCGCCCCCGGTTTCGGCAATAAATCCGTATTTATTCAATTTCGAGACCTGTTTGGCAATATTACGGAAATGAATGATTCTATCAATGTTGTGAATACCGATTCCTGTTCCCTGTTAATCAATAACGGTTCCCATCATACCTTTAATCGTGCCGTATCTCTTACCCTGGATGTTAGCGGTGCGGATAAAATGCGCTTCAGCAATAACTCAGGCCAGTGGCCGGGCTGGGAGGTATATACTCCTGTTAAGAACTGGGAGCTTTCCTCCGGAAACGGCAGCAAAACAATTTTTGCCCAATTTAGCGACCAGGCCGGGAATATAATCAGCTTAAACGGTTCCATTAATTTTACCGATGAAAGTACTGCTTCATTTGAGATCAACGAGAATGCTCTTTACAGTTTTTCTCATGACGTTATTCTCAACATCAATGCCCCCGGCGCTGAACAGATGCGTTTTTCCAATGATAAAATATCCTGGTCGGCATGGGAACCCTATTCAAATACCAAATCCCGGGTTCTCTCTGACGGATATGGCGAAAAACCGGTTTTTGCCGAAATCCGGGATAGCGGGGAGAACACTATTTCTTTAAGTGATTCCATTACCCTGGTAGACCTTACTGCATGCTCCCTGGTAATTGAAAACGGTTCCCCAAATACCTTCTCCGGCTCTGCAGCTGTCTCCCTTTCCGTTACCGGTGCCCAACAGATGCGTTTCAGCAGCGACCGGGCAGAATGGTCGGAATGGGTTCCTTTCAACTCCGCTGCCAGCCGCTCCCTTGGCAATGAAGGCACTAATATCATATACGGTCAGTTTCGTGACGCTTCAGGAAATATTCTTGAATTGAACAATTCTATTATCCGCAGCAGCATTAGCCTTTTCTCATTTTTGATCAATAGCGGCTCAGGCACTACTTTTACCGCCAGTGTTTCTCTTGATATTGACGCTCCCGGTGCTGAACAGATGCGTTTCAGCAACGACAGTTCAAACTGGTCTTCCTGGAAAGAGTATGCTCCTGCCTCTGCCTGGACTATTGAAGAGAATGCCGGTGAAGAAACTGTTTATATTCAAATAAAAGATCCTGTGGGCAACGTTGTTGAACTCTCTGACCAGGTTACCCTTCTTGATCCCAGCGGATATAGTGTGGCGATAAATAATGGCGTCGACTATACCTTTTCACCCGGTGTTGTTCTGGAAATCAACGGTTCCGGCTATGCCGATATGCGCCTGAGCAATGACAGTCTTAACTGGAGTGAATGGAGCACCGGTGCTGCTTCCGTGGACTGGTCTCTTTCTTCCGGTGAAGGAAGCAAAACCGTTTATATTCAGTTCCGCGCCTCAAATAATTCGATAATTAGCAGAGAAGACAGTATCTCCTTTGTTAATTCCGGTTCCTGTTCTCTCGCGATTAACAATAATGCTGAATATTCTTTTGTTAATTATGTTTCCCTGGCTGTGAGTACTCCCGGTGCTGCTGCTGTCCGTTTCAGCAATGACGGTGCTTCATGGTCGGAATGGGAGAATAGTGTTTCCGTTAAAGAGTGGGAGCTTTCGGCAGGTCCGGGTGTGCGGTCTGTTTTCATCGAAGCTCGTGATTCCGCTGAAAACATTTTGCAGCTCAACAAGTCCATTACTGTTGTTGATCTTTCAACCTGTTCTATGGTAATTAACAATGATGCCCCTTCCACTTTTTCCGACTCAGTGACTCTTTCAATGAATATCACCGGTGCCGTACAGATGAGCTTTAGTAATGATCAGGCAAACTGGTCCGGGTGGATGCCGTATTCGTCTTCTACAGCCTGGGCTCTTAACCCCGATCCTCTGACCGGAACAAAAACTGTATATGCCCGCTTCCTTGACGCTGCGGGAAAAATAATTGAAAAAAACGATTCCATTACTGTTATTGATATGAATGCTTTTAGTATTTCCATAAATAACGGCTCAGAGAATACTTTTAGCCAAACGGTCCTCTTAACAATGACCGTCGGTTCCGGAGAGATGCGTTTCAGCAATAATAATGCGGACTGGTCCGCATGGGAACCCTATTCCACCTCAAAAAGCTGGAATCTTGATTACAGCGCGGGTTCAAAAATAGTATATGTCCAATTTCGCGATGCAGGCGGAAACATTATTCAAAAAAATGATTCCATTATTCTTTGTGATACAGGCTCCTTCTCCTTTTCTATCAATAACGATGCGAGCAACACCTTTTCAGAGAATGTTTCTCTGAACATTACTGCTCCCGGCGCTGCTGAGATTCGTTTTAGCAATGAAGGCAGGTTTTGGTCTGAGTGGGAGCCAATGACTTCTTCCGGAAGCTGGATGCTTTCTTCCGGCAGCGGGGAGAAAACAGTTTATACCAGCGTGAAAGATTCATCGGGAAATGAACATATCATGAACCATAGCATTACCCTAACGGGAAATGCTTCAATTACATTCACCCATACCGGTTACAATTCCGGCGATCCAATGCTGGGATTGCCTCCGGCTAATATCTATGATATTTCAGCACCCGGCGCAGTAGAAGTCCGAAGAAAATCCACTTCCGAAAGTACCTGGCCGGAGTGGACTCCATTTACCGGTAGTCCTCCTGCAGCGTTTTCGTATAATTATTGTTTCACAACAGAACAGTATTTCTATGAATTCAAAGACTCTAATGGCAGCATTCTTTTTCATTACTTTACAAACGGTAATTAAATAATTGATAATCGTTGTGGAGGGGAAACCCTCCGCAACGATTATCACACTAATTCTTTTTTTTAATTAATTCCTGTCGTTCATTCCCCCTCACGTAGCGTTCATTCCCCACCACTTGCCAGGCATAAATAAATATAGTATTATTATATTATCAAACAAAAAAAAGGAGGTCTTTCCTTGGACTTTAAAAATATCTCTCTCATCCTCGTTCTTTTCCTGACTATTCTTTCCTCGGGCGCGGGTTTGTCTGCCGCTCCGTATGATGATACTTTTGTTATTAACAATGACCTGGAAACCACCAGCTCTCAATCAGTTATCCTGAATATTCATATTCCCGGTGCCGTTGAAATGCGTTTCAGCAATAACGGGACGTTCTGGTCCGGCTGGGAAGCCCCTGTTTCCGCGAAAAAATGGGAACTTTTCTCCGACTCCGGTTATCAATTTGTTTTCATTGAAGTTCGTGATTCGGAAAATAAGATCCTGGAACTGTATGATTCCATCACTGTTCAGTAGAAAAATATACAAATACGTATAAACATACAATTTTATACACACCAAAATTTTATGTCGATAAAAATAGAGGGATGATAAAAATACTGTTGTTCATTCCCTCTCAGGTAGCGTTCATTCCCCTTCCCTTGCCGCCTGGTTAGAATTTCATTATAATATATGTACATTATTACATTGTAGGAGATGAATAAATGAATTTAAAAAGTATTCAAAATTTACCCAAAAACCTTCTCAAATCCTTACTGGTTCTGGCTCTTTTTGCCCTTATTCCGGGTTGTGAAGAGGGATTATACCAGTCCTCTCCCGGGGCTGTTGATGGCGGAGTTTCCATCAATAATAATGAAGGTACTACCTATTCAAGGACCATTACCTTACAGCTCAATATAAACGATGCCCATGAGATGCGTTTCAGCCTTGATGCCAATCACTGGTCGGAATGGGAAAATTATTCTTCTATTAAAGAATATACGCTCGATGAAAGCTTTGGCGAACAATTTATATATGCCGAATTCCGGCGCCGTCACTCCTTACGGATTACCGAGATTACCGCCTCCATTACCCTTATCAAAATGAACGGTTCGGGGTTTACCATTAACAGCGGCTCCGACTTTACGGACTCAAGTACCGTTTCCCTGTCATTAACCGTTTCAGGCGCTGTTCAGATGCGGTTCAGCAATGACAACTCCACATGGTCTGCATGGGAAGCCTATTCTTCGATCAAATCCTGGGACCTTGAAGCTGGTTTAGGCTTCCATACTGTTTATGCCGAGTTCCTTGATTCCGCTGGAAACAACACCGCTATGGACGATTCCATTTCTGTGGTTGACATGGCCGATGCCGGCTCTTCCAGTTTTGTAATAAATAATGATTTACCTACCAGCTTTTTGCAAACTGTTTCATTTGACATGAACGTAAACGGTGCGGTTGAAATGCGTTTCAGCTACGACGGTTTGTTCTGGACCGATTGGGAGAGTTATAATTCACAAAAGACATGGACCTTTGCTAATGGTATCGGTGCTAAAACCGTTATTGGGCAATTCCGTGATGCTACAGGGACTGTTGTTCAGAAATCCGACAATATTTCAATCACCGATTCAAGCGGATTTTCCATTACCATAAACAATGGCGAAGGCTATGTTCTTGGCCCCAACTCTCAATTAAGTCTTAACGCTTCCGGTGTTTCCGAAGTCTGTTTCAGTAATGATAACAGCACCTGGTCTCCCTGGGTTAGTTACAGCTCTTCAAAAAGCTGGCAGCTGGATGCTTCCAGTGCGGGAAGTAAGACTGTTTATGTTAAGTTTAGAGATGCTTCAGGGAATGAGCTGGTGAAAAGTGATACTATCTCTGTTACTACTTCCGGTTCAATGACATTTCCTAAAGTAGGTTACTTTCCGGGATCAAGTGGAGGATCGTACATTGGAGGGTTGCCTGCAGCCAACACTTATCTTGCCAGTGTCCCCGGAGCAAAACTGGTGAGAATAAAAATAAACACCGGTAACTGGACAGAGTGGGCTGTTTTTGATCCGAACCCTCAGGCAGGTACTTTTTGGGATGGAGGTAATTTTGCCTGCATGGTAAATATCGCTTATTATTATGAATTTAAAGATTCCTATGGAAACGTAGTTTCTCATTATGAGGCAAATGGTACTTGATAATAAGCGTGTTATGTGGAGGGAAAACCCTCCACATAAAAAAATCTTGCTCTAAAGCTCTTCAAACTTTATCACTTTAAAACCACTCCCCCTAACGGGGTATACTTTTTTCCCGGTTACGGGGTTAATACCACCCACGGGCATCTGTTCAATTGAACCTTTTTTGGGCTTATAGGGCTTGCCGTAATCAAAGACTCCCCAGACCTTGACTTTTTTCCCTTTTAGTGTTTTAAACGTCTCAAATGGAACGCTTTCCGTTTTCCGTAAAATGACTCCTTCCCCGGCGCTCTTCTGCCCGGAGCTTAATTCAATATTATCAACTTTTAGAACATAATACAAACTGCCCCCGGCATTCCAGGACTCATAACTTTTCCTCCAGGGTTTTTCTATTACCGTTCCCGTAAGCATCGTTACGGGTATTTTATTTATTTGAGCTTCTTTTGAAGCGCATCCTATTAGACCAAGCGCTAAAATTATACCGATAAGCTGTTTCATTTGATTATCTCCTTGCTGACCCAGAGGATTACGTGTTCTTTTTCTCTATCGGCCAAAATTCATGATCTTTATCCAGAAAAATGATATAAAATACATTGTCAACAATATGTCCTACAACCCTGGTTTTTTGTCCTGTTATTTTTTTTATCACACTCCATCTAACGCCTCCTTCAAATTGCTTTGGACATTGA
>JAAENB010000918.1 GCA_024224995.1 bacterium
TACATCATGCTGATGAAAAAGAGAATACTTGCCGCCGGGCTAACTCCCGGTTTTAGATAGCTTGAGCCGTATGAGGTGAAAGTCTCAAGTACGGTTCTGAGAGGGGAAAGGGGCTGCAAAGCCCCGGACCTACTCGGCGATCTACGCAAGTGCTGCAAACTATCGGTTTCCGGAATCATTGCTTACGCAATTAACAATTACCTCGACGATCTGCTGCTTTTAAAGGACCCAAAGATTCATGCTGATAGTTATCATCACGCATACCTCTTTAGTAAGGGAGAACCTGACGGAATAAAGACTTTTGTCATCTTTTGGGGAGTCCCCGGGCAGGAGACCCTGGAAAAATACCACTTGTAGATAACAAAAACCCAAAAATTCGACAAATTTAAAAAATATATTTCCTTAAGCGATGAAGCCGGAGCCGCCTCAGGCAGCCCCATGCTCCATCATCAGAAAAAGTCTTTATACGACATGAATATCAGCATTATTTAACTGTAGTCCTGCCCTGAAGTTCGGTATACTCTTTACCATTGGGGAGCACCTTTAAATTTTCCGGGGAAACCATTTTTCGCATATCGAGCGAATCGGCCGCGAATTCCAGCGCCCGGCTTGTCCCCATTTTCCTGCCCTTATACAGACCGGAAAAATGGCAAATAACTTCATATGCGTCAACAGAGAGCGGTTCAACAGTCAATTCAAATTCAACGGAATCACCGGCGTTAATGGAACCAATGGCAGAATAATAAAGAAATTCTTATGTTATTTGAAAAGTATAAAGACAATAAAAAAATAAAGTGGAAGGAAAGTATTAAAGAAATTGTGGGGATTGAAGCCCCTAAACAAAAAGGATTAGATGTTTAAGTTTAACCAGCTTACAACCAATCCCTTTTATTGCTCAAAAAAAGAATGCTTCTCTCTTTCAAGAAGCCTCAGGCAGGCATTTACCACATCAGCGTCATAAATCCCCCCATTGTTAGCACCAATCTCTTCCATAGCTTTGTCAATACCCAGGGAAGAGCGGTAGGGCCGGTGAAAGGTCATGGCTTCCACCACATCAGCAACACCAATGATCCTTGCTTCCAGCATAATCTCATCACCTTTGATACTATTGGGATAGCCGGAACCGTCGAGCCGTTCATGGTGCTGAAGAACTATATTTGCCACAGGCCAGGGAAACTCGATCCGCTTAAGGATCTCATATCCAATATGGGGGTGTTCTTTTAACAGAACTCTTTCAATATCCGAGAGAAATGTAGGTTTGCACAAAATTTCAATAGGAACCGACATCTTGCCAATGTCATGGAGCATGGCAGAGACATTCACTGCTTCCAGCACTTCCTGCGGCAATTTCATCTCAACGGCAATAGCTTTACTGAGCAGCGCAACCCGCTGCTGATGGCCCCCGGTATAGGGGTCCCGGATCTCGCCAATGAGAGAGATAGTCTGGATCACTTCGTCCATTCTACGCTTCAGGTTTTCCAGGCTCTGGACCTTAAAATCTTCGGCAAAAATACGTTCCCGGATCTCTTTTTTAAGAAGCCGGTTAAGCCCAACCAGTTCTTCGGTTTTACCGCGCAATTCAACAGTACGGTCTTCAAATTCTCCGGACAGGTGCTCGTTCTTTTCGAGCAATTCTTTCCGTTCAATTGACTGCAATATCCTGAAATTGAGCAGCTCCATATCCGGAATAGGCTTGTTAATAAAATTCCAGGCGCCGATCTTTAATGCATCAACAGCGTGGCTGGAAGATTCTTCACCGGAAATAATAATTATGGGGATAAGTACGGCAAGAGATTTAACCTTTTTAATAAAATCAATATTATCTTCACTATAAGGATACAGGTCGGTAAGGACAATATCGGGAGCGGTTTCTTCGAATAAACGGCTGCCGTCCCGGGAATCTTCAGCTTCAATTATAGAATTGCCCTGATTTTCCAGGTATTGCTTGATATCTTCCCGCAATGAATGATCCTGCTCAACCAGCAATATTTTCAGAGATTCATTCGGCATGGTTCACAACTCTATAATTAGATGCACTCATATAATAGTTATACTAAATTTAAGAGAATTAGTCAAGAAGAATACAGTTAGTCAGTTGACAGTTGTCAGTTCCCGGTTAAGAACTGACAACTGACTAACTGATCACTTATCTTCTTCAAGTCCCAGAATAGCTAAGAAGGACTCATGGATCGCGTCATTGATCTGTGCAGGACGCACGCTATCGCCAACAACAACGTGAGGAACTCCGGTTTCTTCAATGGCGTCCGCGAGTTTTCTAACGGACCTGGAACCGGCCGCGTTAACAACAGAATCAAATTGACGGGTTTCCTGTTTTCCTTCCCGTTCAAAAGTCACAGCACCGTCTTTGACAGAAACAACTTTAGCGGCAGTAATCATCTCAACATTTAAATCATCGACATTGCTCAGGAGTATCCACTTGGTAGATTTACCAACACCTTTGCCAACTTTGGGTTCCATTTCAAAAACGGTAACATCTTTATCGCCATCGGAAATAAGTTCCCTTAGCCGTTCAACGCTTTCCGCTTTATATTTAAATAGAAAGTATAATGTTTCAGGAGAAATAGTCCCTTTTTCCGCTAGAAAATGAGCAGTTTCAAGGCCAACAGCACCACCGCCAATGACGGCAACCTTTTTGCCAACATCAGGATCATCCCGTAAAACATCCCAGGCGGAAACAACAGAGGGATCATCAATACCCTGGATAGGCGGAACCAGGGGTTCGGCACCTTCGGCCAGAACAACAAAATCGGGATTTTTTTCTTTGATAAGATCAATAGTAACCTCAGTTTCAAGGAAAAGTTCAATATTGTATTTAAGGATTAACTCTTCATAATAGCGGACAATCTCCCACAATTCCTGTTTATGAGGAGGAGTACCGGCAATCCAGAGCTGACCGCCAATGTCGTCCGCTTTATCGTATAACTCAACCGAATGGCCGGCTTCAGTAGCAGTGATGGCAGCTTCAAGCCCGGCAGGACCTGCACCAACAACCATAATTTTCTTAGGAGACCCGGTTTTAGCGATAATTCTTTCGGCTTCAAAACCGGTCCGGGGATTAACCAGGCAGGCAACAGGACGGCCGCTAAAAAGCTCATCCATACAGCGCTGGGAACAGGAAACACAGGGACGGATCTCATTAATTCGTCCATCCCGGGCTTTTTCCGGCCAGTACGGATCAGCCAGAAGCACTCTACCCAGGTTAATCATGTCGGCTAACTTATCTTCCAGGATCTGTTCAGCCAGGTGGGGGTCACTGATCCTGTTAGAAGCGATAACAGGAATAGAAACAGCGTCCCTGATGTTTTTCGCCAGGTAAACATAGGCGCCGCGGGGAACTTCCATGGAAATCTGCGGAACTCTTGATTCATGCCAGCCCCCGGTCACGTTAATAGCGTCTATACCGGCTTTTTCATAGACTTTGGCAAACTCCGGAGTTTCAGCATCGGTATTACTGTCGGGAACAAAGTCATTTCCGGCCATACGAATGGTAATAGGAAAATCGGGACCAACGCGATCCCGCATGGATTCAATTAATTCACGGGCGAAACGAATCCTGTTGTCGAAACTGCCGCCGTATTCGTCTGTTCTACGGTTGGTGAGCGGAGAAAGAAACTGGGTAATAAGATACCCGGCAGAAGCAATAATTTCCACCCCGTCGTAACCGGCAGCTTTCGCTCTTTCAGCGGCAACAACAAAGGCTTCCTGAACTTCTTTAATATCATCAATGGTCATTTCACGAGGGGTCTCTTTTGTATTCTTTGAGTATACGGCAGAAGGAGCCATAGCCTGTTTACCGCCAATGGCGAATGAATAGGTATAGGCGCCGGCGTGGAAGAGCTGCATCCAGGCCCGGGAACCTTCGTCTTTAATAGCCTTAGCCACATCGGCAAAAGCCGGGAGTTCTTCTTCATCATCAATGCCCGGAGTAATAATACCGGAACCAATATAGTCAATACCAACAGGTCCAACGGTAACAATACCCGAACCCCCTTTTGCCCGCTCCCGGTAAAATTCCAGGTACCTGCTATTCAATTTTCTATCATATGAATATAGCAGACCAAGAGACGGGTATACTATTCTATTTTTGATCTCTAATTTATTGATTGTGATTGGACTAAAAAGTTTTTCGAACATTTGTTCTCCTCCAAATTATATATTAATTCCGGGTCTCCACACCCCTGCCAATAACATCGGCCATAAATTTTCTAAAATCAGCATCACTAACGCCCATGGCATCAAAGGCGCCGAGCTTTTTATACTGAAGCATACCTTCGGTAATAGCAGCCAGCAAAATAGACAACATAACCGGGTCAACTTCACGGTAAAATCCTTCTTGTATGCTCATATTGATAGCATCGGAAGGAATTTTAATCAGCTCAATGAGCTTTTCAGCAATCTCATCTTTTTCAATCCCATCCCCCGATTCACTGCCGGAGTCATAAGCAGCCTTATATTCCATAAGTACATTATAATACTCTTTGTGCTCATGATAAAATTCCACATAAGAATCATAGGTCGATATAAGTTTCTGCATGGGAGTTTGTCTATTAAGAACACCGCTCTTGAATTTCTTAATGAGGATATCCATAGCCTCAAAACAGATCGTTTTGTAAATATCGCTCTTATTCTTAAAATGAAAATAAATTGCCCCCGTAGTGAGTTTAGCCTTTGAAGCAATAGTTCTAATTGAGACACCGTTAAAACCATACTTAGGAAAAAGAAACCGCGCAGTTTCCAGTATTTTGTCCCTGTTATTTTTTCTCATACTACTAACATAACAATGTTATGTTTGAAAGTCAAGTAATTATTCAAGAAATTTGCTAAAATATTAGCAACTGCTCAAAAAGCAGGCGCAGCTAACGCTGCGCAAAGAATAGGGGGTTGAGGGGGCGAAGCCCCTCGCAGGGGTCGCACCCCCTCAACCCCCCTATTCTGGCGCAGCGTTAGCTGCGCCTGCTTTCGCAGGTTCACTTTCGGCAGGAGGTTCTTCAACCTGCGGGGTGCCTTTTTTTATACTAATAAGGATGATATCGTTTTCAACAGGGGAATAGTCGGTAAATTCATAGAGAGCTTCAATGAGGGAATGTATCAGTTCTACTGATGGCGAAGCTATGTTGCTCACAAAACTTTCAATAAGTCTCGATTCTCCGTAAAGCGTACGTCCGTCTTCAGAGCAGGCATTAAGAATCCCATTGGAATAATAAAGGAACGAGTCACCTTCTTCCATAACAATGGCAATATCCTTGAAAAAATTCCTTTTTGCCAGCGTTCTTCCAATTTCCGTGTTATTAAGAGCCACAAAACCTTTTCTCTTTTTGCTGTAAAAGACCGTTGAAATCGGCCCATACGAGGAGAGCATTGCCTTCCCTGTTTTTATATTTACCTGGAAAACGGTCAAAAAGACCATCGCGTTTACCCCGGTAATTACACTCTTCAGTTTTTTGCTGATCATTTCAACCATTGCCGAAGGAACCATCTTTTTCGATGCTTCCGACCGCACCAGGGTCCGGATTGCCGCTCCGGCAAAAGAGGATGCCGCGTCGTAGCCGGTTACATCACAGGCAACCACCTGGTAGGTTGTCTCATCCAGGGCAAAGCCGTCAATGAAGTTCCCGGTCATAAGGTCCGCAGGAAGATAGGCCGATGAAATATCAAATCCTTCCACATCGTCGAATTTGGGAAAAAGCTTGGCCTTCATATCCCGCATATTAACGAGCTCTTTTTTGTACTTCTCTCTGCCCGGATCATTTTCCAGGGAAATCTCTTCCAGAACTGTCATAACCCCTGAGAAAAAATCGAGAATTTTTTCGTTATTTTGTTCCACAGGAGCACTTCCCTGGAACAGAATATAGGCTGTTATGGAATCATTGGGAACAAGGGGATAAACAGTGCAATGAACTTCTTTTACTTCTTCAGCGTTCTCGCCCTCTTCCACAGGCGGCTTAATCGTCACGGTAAAAACCTCTTTCCCGCCCTTATCAAGCTCTGTTAAAAATTCATCGTTTTTGTTCAGGTCTTCAAGAGAAAGAAAAGAAAATTCAGTCCGATATTGCTTGCCGTACAAAGAATTCAATGATACAGCAGAGCCGTCCTCTCCTTGAGAAACAATTCTTTTGGAGAATACCTCAACATAGCCAATCTTAAGATCCTCAGCAACAGTTTCAAAGGCAGTCACCAACTTCTCTATTCTGACTTTCTTTTCCATTAGATATATCTCAAACCTTTTTTATTTGTTAAACCTCGAACTTAAAGATTAAAACAAAACATAATTATATGCAAATCTTTTTTATAAATTATTTCAGGTCTCAGAGGACACTTCGGCTCCGCTCAGTGACCTACGCTCCTCCGGCGGAAACCACTCCGGTGTCAGAGGAACAACCAGCTCCTCCGGCGGAAA
>JAAENB010000919.1 GCA_024224995.1 bacterium
GGATATCCAGCCTGTGTCGATACACTCGTTCAGGTATTTTTTTTCATTGCCGTCTAACAGCGGCTCATTTACCGGTATGCCCATTGGTATTATTTATTCCTTGTCGGTTTTTATCATACTTTTTTCTACACCCTGGAAGACCGTTTTATCGTTATCCCCGGCATAAGGGCCCTGTTTTACTTCAAACATCTCAAGCTCTTCAAGGACCTCAAATCCATGTCCGCCGGATGCAAGAAGAATAACATCGCCTGCTTCCAGGATACTGCTCTTTATATATTCACGGTCGTCGGTATAAAAGTCGACCCGGAGTTTTCCTTTTTTGATGAAAAGAACTTCCTGGGTGAATTTCACCTCTCTCACGACTTCATTATGGACGTGGGGATTGATAAATTTACCTCTGGGGTGGCGCATATATGCCAGCTGCTGGGAGAATTCATCAGGAGTAAAGAAGCTTACTCCTTCTTTATTATAATTATGTGATATAATTATTGCCAGAATTGTTCCGTTATGTTTTATTTCTTTAAACACTTTTTTTGCCTCAATATTCTCTTTTGCTCATATTCCTACAGTACTACACTAATAAATCAATACCCACTTGATATTGTCAAGCTTACTACAAAAAATGATGAGCTTTTACGACTATGGACCATAAACCCGGATTTTGTTTCAAAAAAAGTTTTCTTTCAAAACCCATTGTAATAAATCCGGATCTTTCCGAACCCTGGCCTGGTGATAGGCAAAGCCCTCTCCATAGGATTGCCGCAAAAGGCTGTCAATATTGCTTATAGAATCCCTGGTGGAAAACTTTTTCCGAATATTCATATATATTTTTTTTGTCAGTATTTTACCCGCTTTTATAAATCCACGATTTTGTTCTATTATACCGCCATTTTCCCTTATATTCGTAAATGAATCGGAAATTCCCTGGTTATATACCCTTCGCTGAAGGTATTCCAGTGTCATTCTCGATTTTGGTACAAAGTGATAAACACTCGCTCTGGGATTAAAAACCGTTTTATACCCTTTTTCCGTAATAAATTTTGAAACATAGGTTTCCCCATCTCCCCGGTATTCTATCATTTCCTGGGGTACACTATCGGGATGAAAACCGCCCGATTCAAGCAAAATTGATTTTCGTATTGAAAAATTGCAGCCCCATACAAAAACCGGGTCAATTTCTTTGGAATTATCCCCAAAATTCAGAACACTTAAATGCGAAAGCCAGTCTCCGTTTTCATCATGTATCCACAAATCTTTTAGCCAGGAAGGTGGCTCTGCTTCATATTTTGGAAAATTATTGCCCCCCACAAGAGCAACATGCTCATCCTGAAAGCTCTCCCATATTCCTTCAAGCCACGTGGGCAGCGCTTCTATATCGTCATCTCCATATACCAGGATATCGGCCTGTGCCTCTTTCATTCCCCGGTGTCTCCCAACGTGAAGACCGGGTTCTTTTTCAAAGCAATAAGTGAGGTTTTTTATATTTTTCTGAAATGACGTTATAACATCTTTTGTGTCATCAGTGGAATCATTATCGATCACAATCACTTCATAGTCATTTTCAGAAAATGTTTGACCTGCAATTGATTTAAGAGTGCCCTTCAGAAGCTGGGATCTGTTTCGTGTTGGTATAATAATAGAAAGTTTCATAAATATTTTACTTTATAAAAATTGATGTCCCGGTGCTCTTTTAAAATTCCAATTGAACCGGAATTCTTCAGGAATTTTCTTAAGCCCGGTTAAACAATATGCAAGTCCCAGCAGCCTGAACCAGGTAAAAAACAGGTTACTTTCATTTACCGGACTATACATCTGGGGATGACCATATGTCATCGCTTCATGCCGTCTGAATACCCATCCCCCATTTCCATTAAAATTATGTAAAATAGCCGGGAGTGCTTTTTCCAGTGATTTTTGTATATCATGAGACCGATAATCTGTTATTCTGCTGAACCTCAGTAAAGGATCAATACTGTCTATATCCTCGCAAGCACTTGAATGCAATTGCACCCCATATCCGCCAAGAATATTTTGAGTTTTTAGAGTATTATCAATTATTTTTTCAATATGATTTATTGGTCTTTTATCATATAAATACAATAACCAGAAATGATACCCTGCCTGAACTCCATTTGACAGCTCTTCCGCTGTATCAAACGCATCTCCATAAAGCCCGGTTATTTTATCCTGCTTTTTATCTACTATATCATATACAATATCCATCAACGTTCCTGCTTGTGCGGATGAATGATAATCCCGTGAATACTGCAGCATTACTCCAAGATTTTGAACGGCATTACTTGTCCAGGCTGCTCTTGGGCCCCAATCAGATTCTTCAAGAAAATCTATTAGTGCTTTTTCATTAGAAAACTTCTCTAGATATTTTATCTCTTTTTTGGCCGGGGTGTTATACAGAGCAAGTGTCATTAAAGCATGTAATGTTAAATGCCGCCATCCCCACCAGTCTTCCTCTTCCGCGATCTGGCATTCCACCACAGAATCTCTGAATATTCCATCATCATGCTGAAATGTTTGCACATACTCCAGTTCTTCTTTAACCGTTTCATCTTCAATTCCAAGTAGATGTTTTATTAACAATACCGCAAGAGTATTATATAAAACGGGTTTATCCGTACTCGATGAAAACAGATATCCCTGGAAACCGTTTTGAGGATCCATTTTCATCCCGTTGATAAAGAGAGAACCTGCATCCGTGATATCTTTTATTGTTGAAGATTTGACAAAATTGCTCAATCCAATATCCGGTAAACAGGGAGAATTCCTGTACTCCGGTTTCGCTTCATACTTCCCTTTAAATACTGTATCTAAAATAAAATCTCTTAATTTCGATTTAAAATAATTCAACGAAAGGTCTCCTTTATAAAATCAATATATTTTTACAAATTTCGTCTGGCTGGAATTCATGCAAATAACGTTTTGAAAAATTTCGATTTTGCTCAATTATTTTATCACGTTCTTCCGCATTGGAATATACCGCTTCAATTAACATTCCCAGATCATCCGAATTTGTAACATATGGAATCCCATTCCCATCATTCCATATGTTATAACCAGTAACATTTCTACAAAGCATAGTATCATAATAAAGCAAAGGAACTTCATACAATGATGATACCAATCCCGCAGTACCGGGTTTTCCTACCAGTACAGCAAGGAACGCTTCGGGCAAAAGTTCTTCTAACTTTACAGTATCAATAACTTTGATATTAGCAACAGAAGACTTATCAACAAAAGAACGATACCAATTCCCAAAATCCCTTACACTTGGATGCGGTTTAATTATAAATTCCATTGAAGACTGTTTCTTTGCTATCTCGACAATATTATTCCATGCAGAAAAAAAACGCTCTAAGTCCATATCGGTCCACATTTGCTGAAGGAATCCGCCTGTTATTAATAAAACTTTATTCCGCTTTTCAGCAGCAATTGACTTCATACTTAATTCCGTCATTGACGGATCCCCGGCAACGATGACCTGTTCCTCTTTTCCGGGATTTGAAAGAACCAGGTTTTCTTTGCCCAGCTCGCCCCAGGCAAAAGCAAATTGAGCGTTAAATTCATGAAATTCCAAAAGATTTACCGCTCCATGAGGAGCAGTTACTGATGGTATATTTAAATTATTGGCTACCGCAGTCCATGCTCGATTTACCGGGTCGGCGGAATAATCATCAAGATATAAAGCTACGGGATACTCTTCCATAAACTGGTATGCCTGGAAAACTGCATTTTTAGTGGATTCAAGAAAACCCAAAAAAATATCAAATTGATATTGCAATAAGGGATTTCGCAAAACATGCGGCAGTAAGGTGCCTTCATGAAGACCATTCAGTACTTCATTCCTGATAGTACTTATATCAAAATCATCTTCCGGGGGGTAAGGAATATCATTGGTATATATATATCGCAAATCTTCATCGATAGATAATCCGGAACGTTTCGTTGAGCTGTCAAGGTCCGGTAAAATATTAAGCAAAACCGGAACTCCTTCCACCTCTTTTGCTATTGCCTTAATATACGGCCATATAACCAGCAAATCATATCCGGAACCATGCCCAATTACAACAGGTTTTTCTTTAGAGATATCCGGCAAGCTAATTCTTCCCGGAGACATTTGATTTTGTGTAATTACCGGTGAATTTGTCTGTGAATTTGCCTGTTTATTTAAATTATTGCTGATTTTATGTTTTACTTTTTTTAATATTCTCTGCGCTCTAGCGGGAAGAATTTTTTTTATAATCCTGCCCTCTTCTTGATTTTCTTTATGAATTATAATCTCAACGCCGGCCTGCTTTAATCTCCATTGAAAAACAGAAATCCCTATATCCGATGTCCCGTCATGCGCCTGGTGACCAATACTTGGAATTGCAGGTTCATTTAAAAATACTGCTGTTTTTGGTTTATATTGTTCAATAATTCGAGGAATAATTTTTTCGGCCGCAATAACATCCTGAAAAAAAGATAACATTAAAATTCCGGTGCAGTCCAACAAATCTATTTCTTTATAGATCATTCTATCTTTAAATGAATCGCCCCATGACCTGGATAAGTCAATTGCCTCCTGATAAATCGAATTTCGCTCTTGAATATCAAGGTATTCAATTGGCAGTTTAATTCCCTGTACAGGCAGCTCCCGCAATGCCACCGCTGCCTTTGGCATTATTGGTATAATCACGGAACTACTATCATTATGACCTGCAATCTCATGCAGCTGCTCAACCTGTTTTTCATCTTTTATAAATATTAATTTCATACCGCTAACTACCACTTATATATTAATATTCTTAAACGAAGCAATCAATTCGTCTTTATCAACCTTAACTGCCAGATCTTCATCACTTTTTTCAATAAGCAATATATCTTTTGAATGGAAGTAACCATTTCTAATATTCTGCGCATGAAAAATCCTTCCAAAGGCATCTTCTGTTTCAAAAAAAGGATTTCTATACCCTTTTAAACCCCCGATGTTTTCATCAAGGCGATAATAATCACCGCAAATCTTTTTAAAAAACGAATTAAACTTTTTTGAAACCCAGATTCCAGACTGTTTATTGGATTCATTATATTGCTTACAGAGTTCGGTAAAATATTTCGTTCTGTTTGTTGCAAGATAAATAAGTTCCGTTACCAGTATTGAGTCATTACCATGAATCTTTTGATTCTCAATAAAATGCTGAAGAACACCAACAAGCGTTTCATGACTGTCATCATGTCTTGTATACGGTATTATAATATTACTAAAATTTTTTTGCGAAAATTCGATCAAACGTTCACAATCCGATAATAAATAAATTGCATCAATATTAGATATACCCCTTAAATCTTCAACTAAAGCCGTATACAGTTTTGCTACCTGTTCAAAAGAAAGGCGTTTATTAATTTTTTGTGAGAATGGAATGACTGTATGTATTTTATTCTTCTCTATATTCCCGTTATTCTGCTCTTCCTGCTCAATATAGGAATGAAGATCCTCCATGATCCTGTTCACCCCTGCGCACCGTATTTTATTCCCGGTTTGATGAATTCCATGATGATGTAAAACCCTGGCTTCCGGCTCATACACAAGACAAAATCCCCGCTTTTGCATATTCGCTGCCCAGATCCTGTCTTCTATATTTGTAAGCTCCTCGTTAAACGGTAGTTCCTTCCAGAGCTGGGACCGTATTGCGGAATTGGCATTATGAAAGAAGGGATCTTTCCATTGCACTTTTTTATCAAGCCCAAATGTCAAAATAAGATCCCGCTGATCAAAAGGATTGGTATCTTCCATTGGTTCCTGTTTTCCGTATACCCCGGCCACATGAGGATCTTCCAGATCTTTTAAAAGATGTTCAAGCCATACTGAATTTACCGGAATACAATGGGCGGAAATAAAGACCATATATTCCCCCACAGCCTCTTTACAGCCATAATTGAGAGCTTTTCCAGGCATATAATCTTCGTTATATTGGATCAATTTGCATTCGGGATATTTTTTTACAATGTCTAAAGTCCCATCAGTTGAACCCGTATCAACAATAATAATTTCATAGTTAGAATGGGTTTGTTTTTTGACCATATCCAGACAACGGCCAACCCACTCTTCTTCGTCTTTGGTCCTGATAATAATTGAAGCTAACTGATCATTCATAGGCTATTTAAACTTTTTAAATTCCTCAAAATTCTCTATTAGTAATTCTGCAAGCTTAAAATCAAATTCATCATGAATATCTATGCAGAATTCATCATGAGGAATTATTTTCACCCGATCCCCCAGTCTCCTGTTTTCTTCAACCAGGAGCCGGGCTCGTGTGGCGCTAGCCAGTCCCGTATCCTCTCTATAAAGAGGCTGTTTTAACTGCCTGGCAATATGCCCGGTTTTCGAAAGCCGTTCAAAGCGCCCATCATTCTCAATCCAATAATTTTTATGCTCTATCTGAGCAACAAAGGCCGAATCAAGAGTATCATCTTCCAGGAGCGCGTCGATACATTTTTCAATCCATTCTTTTCGTTTAAAAAGGTCATTCACCTGCTGGAATACCAGGATATCAACGAGATAGTTTTCATTCTCCTTAAGCCACAGAATTGCGTGTTTCAATGCGTCTTCTGTAGTGGCGTAATCAGCGGACAATTCCGGGGGCCTTAAAAAGGGTGCTTCCGCTCCGGCAGCTATGGCTATTTGCCGGTACTCTTCGGAATCTGTTGATACTATTACCCGGTCAATTCGGTCTATTTCCTTTAAGAGTTCAATGTTTCTTTGAAGCATTGTTTTACCGAATAACTCACGGATATTTTTTCCCTTCAACCCTTTTGATCCGGCTCGTGCCGGTATTATTGCCGTGATGTTCTTTTTCATAAGGTCTTTCCTACGGCCTCAACAACAGGACGGATAGAATCAACCAGTTCTTTAAATTCTTCCAGGGAAAGAGCCTGGTCGGGATCGCTTACGGACTGCTCCGGGGTATGATGAACCTCTACCATGAGGCCGTCGGCTCCTACTGCAACTGCGGCACGGGCTAAATCTTTATAGTACTTTGTGTTTCCTTTCCCGCCGGTTCCATGTGATATATCAATCACAATAGGAACCTGGGCGTATTCTTTTACTGATGGAACAATCGTATAATCAAGGGTCCATCTCATGTGATCATTAAAATGAACAGTTCCTCTTTCACAGAGAATCACGTTATTATTTCCCGGTTGTCCTTCTTCATCAAAAACGATCCATTCCAGGCCGGCAAGTACTTCACGCAGGTTCATCCAGGTTCCCCGCTTATAAAAAACCGGTTTCGTTGTCTTTTTCAACTCCCGCAGTAATTCATAATTTTGTGAATTCCGCGTGCCGATTTGAATTATATCCGATGCCTTTTCAACCCGTTCCAGTTGCTGAAAATTCATGGCCTCTGTTATTACGGGAATACCAAATTGATCCCTGATCCCGGCGAGGATGTCCAGTCCCGGGTCTCCCATTCCCCAGTCACAATGAGGATGGGTACAGGGTTTAAAAGCTCCGGCCCTGAAAATTTGTGCTCCGTTTTTTTGTACAGATTCGGCAATGATCTCGCATTGTTCCTTGCTCTCTACGCGGCAGGGTCCGGCGAACAAAGTAAAGGTGTCTTTGTTTATCGCGTGGCCTGAGAATAAGGGTATATTATACTCTTTAATTTCCGACAGTTTTTGAATTTCACTTAAATTTATCATATATCATACCTTTTTCCATGTGTAACTTTCTTTTACGTAGCATTTTTTACATATCGCTACTGTATTGAGTTCTTTTTTATTTTGAATCTCACGTAAATACTGAGATTTTTCACCTGTCCATAAATCGAGCAAGCCTTCTTCTTTTGCGTCTCCGAGAATATATTCCTGGTCCCAATCTCCGCAGCAGGGGGAGACCCTTCCGTCTTTGGCGACTATCATTCTCTGGAAAGGCTGTGGGCATCTTGCTCTTCCTGTTGTTACCTGGTCACCCACGGCGAGCTGGCCGCCCTGACCACGGTCCATTATATCACTTATTCGTACGTCATTAACAAGGGGTTTCCAATAGGCGATAAAATCATCCACTTCGTGGGCGTTTTCTTTACTTCGCACCATCTGGATCCGCACAAAGGGTTTCGCGGCGTTATTCGTTTTTTTCCAGTCACGGAGTTGATGAATATTTTTAAGAAGCGCGTCATAATCCCCGCCAATCCGGATGGACTCATAAGTTTCTTTTGAGAAACCATCTACGGAAAAAATTATCCTGTCAAGACCGTTCTCCGCGCATTGGATCAATATATTATGATATTGTTTTGGAGGCAGACCGTTTGTGTTAAACTGTACTTCAAGGATTCCTTTCTCTTTCGCGAATTTCACTGCTTCCGGTAAATATTTATTTAACGCAGCCTCTCCTCTCCAGTTAAACTTAATTGAACAAACGCCAATTTCAGCGCATTGAGCGATAATATCGCGAGTCAGTTTTTCATCCATGAATCCTACGTTTTTTGAGGTTCCAAATCCATGAACGCACATTTTGCACTGCAAGTTACAGGCATCGGAGAGTTCTATATCTACATGAAGCGGATGCTCAGGTAGATAATTCTCTGTAGCGGCTTTATTCCATTTATGCCGATATTCCTTAAATCGTTCACTTTCCCAACCCCAGAGATCAACTTCTTCCTCTGCCGATTTCTTTCGATTCTCAGCATTAATTTCATTGTAGTTTGAAAAACCGGTATAAATTTTTGTCATAAGACTCTCTTAATAATATTACTTTTTCCTGGCAACTATTGAAATACTTAAAGGATCATCTGCCCATACAGGTTTTCCATCGGGAGTTAAAAATTTCTTATTTAATCGCGAAAAATCTCCCGGTGTTTTTTTGCATTCTTTTATTGTAAAACCCTTATTTTTCAGAATTTCCCTTAGAAATTTTTCCGAATAACAATATATATGATCACCATGCAGGACTCTTTGATAATCTTCCTCGCTCTTCAGGGTATCCACACATGGAACCTGTATCAATAAAAAAGAACCTTTTTTTAAGTGTTTATGCAGTGCGCTAAAATATTCATCGATATCCACCACATGCTCCGCCACATGATGTGTTATTATACCGTCAAAATGTTCTTCCGGAAATGTTTCGGGATTATAATTACCGCATAGTACATTGTCTAACTTTAAATGTGTCTTTGCGTAATTGATCATTGGCAGCGAGGGATCTATTCCATAAGAATCCATTCCCCGCTCCTTTAAATAATGGCATAAAATCCCATCCGCACACCCCGAATCAAGAATTCGTGCTCCCGGCTTCAATTTAGTAACATTCAAAAAATAATTTCCAATTGATTTTTGATGATCAACATAATCTTGCATTTCATCCTGCTCGGTTCTTCCAAAAACAACACTACCGCTTTGCTTATCATATTCCTGGTACTGCAATCGATATAATTCTTTATAATAAAATTGGACGTGGTCTTTATTGTGCGGATAATTTTGATATACAAGATCACATTTTTCACATCTGTGATATTCTACAAAAGAAGATCCTGAAATCGAATCAAATATTTTTTTTCTTATTCGTTCAGTCCAACTTTTTCGCGTTAAAAAAGGCAGTTTTGCCAGATATATTTTTTTCAATTGTCCTTCATTATCATCAAAAAGACCATAATGGTCTACAATGCTCCAGGTACTCACATAATTCGACTGAGACTCTCCACAGTATGGGCAGGCAATCTTAATTTTATTCCGGTTAATTTTACTCACTGCTGCCCGGTTCCATTTTTTTATCCGGGGTGATACAACCACGATTCGCAGATATATTTTTTTTATGGTATTATAAATCCATTTGGGCAAGGTAACAATTTTAAGAATTATTTTTTTTATTATTACTATTATTATTTGTAATCCGGACCTGATGAGTTTGCGAGGACTCAAGTTAAATAATTTAACATAATCAATTAAACTTTTATCGAGACCAAATCCCTTAATCCCTGAAAAAAGCTGTCCTATCTTTGTATTTTTTCCTTCACTCTCTTTTTTTACGCAGCGCTCCAGGAAAAGTCTTTCTCTCTGCGTTACCAGGTTTTCATAAACTTCATCATCATTAATCTTTGCAAGGTATTCCATTGAGACAGGTTCTTTATTAAAGGTTGGAGCGAGAAGTATTTCATCAAAGGGTATATCCGCGAACTCGCATATTTCTCTCATTTTTTTTCCGTGATTATCGATGAGTTCTTCAAAATTAATAATCATAATTTTATCAGGATATTCTTTGGATAACTGTTCAATAATCTGTTTTGTCGAAATTAGTCTTTGTAAATATCCGTCTTTAATCAATTTAAATAAATTCAAACGAAGGTTTTTGAGATTATATTCAGATTCATGGCCACTCTGTCCATCCATTTCCCGAAAGGCCATGGTTGCCAATAGGCCAGCTATTGATCGTATCAAATATATAATCTTGATATTCATGTTTTCTTTTAAAACAAAGTCAACAGATTCCCAATCTGTAGGACCAAAATTAACATAATACTTTATGTCATTTTGCTTTATATAAGAATCCTTCCATGCGGAATGATAAGACGAAAAATATGAATCTATTATATCTTCAGGCAGCAACGGCGAAGCTGTATCATCAAATACTGACGTACTAAACTTTCGATCCATAAAATTAAAATCAAAATTAAATGGATAAAGAAAATATGTTTGTGCTGAAATATCACTATGATATTTTTTAATTAAACTATACGTCTCATATCTATAATATATAGAATATCTCACCAATAATTTTCTCAACAGTTCCAAATATAACTTTATGGTTTTATTTTGTTGATTGAGAACAAGAGGCCGGGTGATCCTCACAATTTTCAACCCTCTTGAGCAGACATCATAAGCCAATAAATCGTTTACAGCAGAAGGATTGTAAAAAACAGTTAAGAGTTTATCCTGAGTTTGTGAAAAAAAACAATTAGGATGACCGTCTATCAATCTTCCAAGAGTCGATTTACCGCTTCCCGGCAAGCCGGATATCATGATCTTATTTAGTTTATTCTCTTTCTTTTTCATATTATTAATTAATAAACCGAAATTTTAAAAACCATCAACAACATTAAGTATCTCTGCAATGCTTTTACCATCAGAGATCATTTTTTTTATTTCAAATTCTTCTTTTGCGGCTTCATTTATTTTTGGAATTAATTCTTGTATAATTTCTTTTGGAATAAAAACAACTCCATCATTATCGGCAAATACCAAATCTCCGCTTTTAACTTTTATGTTATTAACCTCTACTTCCACATCAACTTCAGCGACTCGCCCTCTTCCTTTAATATCAACAGGAGAATATCCTCTCGCAAAAATCGGTAAATCAATAGTATGAGTGTAAAATGTATCTCTGGTCAGTCCATCAATAATAACACCGGACAAACCTATTTCACGGGATAATCGAGACATCAATTCTCCGAAATAAGCAAAATCAGAACTTCCTTTAACCAGGAATATCTCATTTCCATTTAAGCTGCCGAGAAAGTTTAGCCCTTTATCGATTCTTTCATCTTTTGTTTCAATCGTTTCAATAGTCAATGTTCGAATAAATCCAAAAAGATTAAGTCCCGGCTTGTTTAATTTCCAATTTATTGAGACTTGGTTTTTATACCCCAGTTTATCTAATTCATCAGAAAAAATACCGGTACAATATTCACTTTTATATTCATCTAATAAATACATATCACTATTTATAGCCAAAATAAATTCTCCATTTAATTATACTCTTTTAAAATAAAATTATCAACAAATTCTCTAACACAACCGTTCCCACCTTTTTTATTCAAAACGATTTTGGAAGCATTCTTTATAGGATCAACCGCATCTTTTGGACATGCGGTCAATGCACATTTTTTTATTAATTCAAAATCATTAACATCATCTCCAATGTAAGCAATGTGTTCAAATTCAATACCTAACTCATCCATCCATTTTTTTAATGTTACACTTTTTTCCTCTGCACCGGCATGCACAAGAGTAACTCCCAGGGTTTCGGCTCTATTATTTATTAAATTTTTATTTACCCCGGAACTCAAAAAAGCAACGTTTATTCCTTTCCGTTGAAGTTTCTTTATCCCCAAACCATCTTTTGTATTGAATTTTTTAAACTGGTCACCTGATTCAGTGTAATACATCCCACCGTCAGTCATAACACCATCAACATCAACAACAAGAAGCTTAATATCACAATCATTTTGATATTTGATCCCGCTCGTATATTCGGAATTTCGATCCAGCCCTTTCGCGATGGACCTGGCAAATTCCAGTTCTATTGGATAATCGATATCAACAGCTTCAAAACAATCAATTTCTATCATCGCATATTTTTTTGCCACGCGCAGTCTGGTTTCAAATAATGCTTCTTTCTTTGTTACGTAAAACCCCATCCCTTCAATAATTGTCGTTGGCAGCGTAAAACTATTAGGAATATTTTTTAGATCATATTTGGGACCATCATCTCCCCAACGATAGCACTGTTCTTTAGACACAGCAAAAGCAGAATCATACCCTTCTTTTATTTTATCCAGAGCTTTTTCTATAGTCTCTTTTTTCAAAAAGATCATTGGAGGGAGATGCTGAATATAAACATCAGCATCAACATTACCGGCTTCCCATAACATCAATTCATTACCGTCAGTCGCGTTGGTTGCCAGATCAGCCGATCTTTTTATATAATTATAGCCATTTGATACAGCCAGTTCTATAATTTCATCAGAATCACTATCAATATATATATCTTTTTTGTTTAGAACACGACTAAGATTATTTGCCGCCCATAAGAATAAGGGAACCCCTAAGACCTTTTGCATATTCTTACTTTCTACACGGGAACTTGTTCCTTTTGCCGGAATACAACCTACAACTTTCATACAACATTTCTCCCAACAGCTTGAGCCACCGGTTTTAAACTGTCAAACATATCCACAAACTCTTTGTGGTTCAATTGTTGTGATGCATCCGATTTTGCTTCCTGTGGATTTGGATGAGTTTCAATCATTAATCCATCAATTCCCATAGCAACACAAGCCTTGGCTAAATCAGCAACTCCATATGCGTGCCCCATCGCGTGAGATGGATCAAGAATAATTGGTAAATTCGTATATTTTTTTAGAAATGATACTCCACAAAGGTCCAGGGTAAATCTCGTTTTCGTTTCAAAAGTCCTGATCCCTCTTTCACACAAAATGACATTTTCATTGCCACCGCTAAGAACAAACTCAGCCATTTGAACAAATTCCTGAAGAGTTGATCCAAATCCTCTTTTTATTAAAACCGGTTTTTTTATTTCAGAACATCTTCTCATTATTCCATGATCATACATTGCTTTTGCGCCGATCTGTACAATATCAGAATATTCTATAACCTCATCCACATGGGTGGAATCTCTTACCTCGGTTATAATAAGCAAACCATACTGCTCCCTTATCTCAGCAAGTAATTTCAACCCTTCCAGACCCAGGCCCTGGAATGAATATGGAGACGTTCTTGGCTTATATGAACCTGCCCTCAAAACACAAATTTGTTGATCTTTTAAAAACTCAGCAGTTTCTACAATTTGCTCACGGGATTCAATTGAACAGGGACCGGCAATCATTATGGTATTATTTGTATTACCACCAATTATCATATCACCAATCTTCACTTCGCGTTTACTTTTTAAGTACTTGCTGCTGGCTAGTTGAATATCATCATCAAAAACAAAAAATTCTTTCACATATTCTTTGTATTTACTATTTACTTCTTTTTCTTTTGATGATGATATTAATACGAAATTCTCATCAGTAACAAAATATGGAGCTTCCAGATCCTTTGAGATTTCTTCCACTATGCTTAAATCAGTTTTAGCATCAACATGAATAATCATAATTCCCCCTTAATTAAGTTATTAAACGACATAACACCTTCCAATTCATTGTCTCTATTAACCACCGGCAAAAAGAGAATAGGGATATTTCTACTTTTTATTAGATGAGTCATCTCATCTATTGTATTATCAGCACATATTACAATTGGCTTTGTATTAATTATCTCTTCAACTTTTATTTGATTTAAATCATTAATATTTTCAATCAAAGCTCTCCGTATATCCCCATCAGTTATAATTCCAAATAATTTATTATTGCCATTCACAATAAAGGCAAATCCCATTTTATACTCTTCAATCTTTAAAAGAAGGTCTTTCAACAACATATTATTTGCGTGAATAATTGGAATTTGATTGATGCCTATCATAAAATCTTTCACATGATAGTGATAACTATCCAGATCGGTTTTTAAGTTTAACATCGATAATCCCAGAGAAGAGGATCTTAACAAATAAGATCCGGAAACGGCACAGTCAACTCCAATATTCCTTAAAATAAAAGATACCTCTTTATTAACACCGCCATCGACATGGACCAGTTTATTCGGATATCTTTTTTTATATTCTCTAATTTTGTCAAAATTTTCTTTATCAAACAGACCGCCGCTTTTTCCCGGTGAAGTAGCCATAAACAAAATAAAAGAAAAATTTTCTTTAAATTTTTCAAAAACGTCTATGGGAGTATTCGTTTGAATAGCAATTCCGAGTTTTGATTTGATTTCATCTGGTATATTCAACGGTCCGGTAAAATCCTCGTATTGAAACGTTACATATTCAATTTTATTCGATACAATTTCTGCAAAATACTTTTCCGGTTCGTTAGTTATTATATGCAAATCAATTGGCGTTTTGCTGATCTTTCTTATATTTTTAATATCATCAAAAACTGATAAATCATCAGTACAATCAATATGAAAATAATCGACTCTAAATAAATCCAGTTCCTTAACACTTTCTAAAATATTTTCTTTATGAGAATAAATGGATGCTGATATTTTCATGGGATCCCTTCAATTTTTCATCTTTCTATTTTTCAATTTCAACATTCCAATCAGACTCAAAACCAATGCTCCCCCTGGAACCGTCGTAAGCATATTCCGGGTCTTCAACAAGAAAACTTGAAGTATCTTTAGAAACCACGGTAAAGGAATTATCCTCATCCCTGGAGATTTTATGATATTTTTGAAAATTTTGAATACAATTTAATGAAATTAATAATCTATATACACCAGGCAACATATTCACTTTTTTTAAAGTAATATCAACTCTGTGCTTTTTATCTTTTTTTATTTTAACGGTGCGAATGTTATTATGTTCCAAATTACTGTCAAGGAACAAATTATTTCCCCTGGAGTCGGTTATCCCTATTGATATTACCGGTTTATTTATTTCAATATGGGGAATAAATTCATAAAAGATCCTGATATCTTCACCATACTTGACTTTTTTAATTTTTTTGCCTTTTTTATCCACTACACCCGCTTCCAAAAAAGTGACATCTTCCGTTAGAAAGAGTTTCCCCTGTTCCTGTTTAATATCTTTTTCATCCCTGTCCAATTGACCTTCATTCAGCAACGTTATATATTCAGCAATCATTGCGTCCGGGGTTCCTATATTGACAATCTTCCCTTTATCCATCAACATCACTCTATCGGAAATAAATTTAACCATTTCCAATTGATGCGATACGAAAAAAATTGATCTTCCCTGGTCTCTCATTTCGGCAATCTTTCTTAAACATTTATTTCGAAAAGCCAGGTCGCCAACCGACAGAACCTCATCAATCAGGCAGATCTCATTCTTACTATAAATAGCAATAGAAAATCCCAGCCGTACTTTCATCCCGGAGGAATACGTGGAAACCGGAGCCTCAAGAAAGTCTCCAATATCCGCAAAAGCAATTATCTCTTCAAGTTTTCCATCAATTTCCTTCTTTTTCATTCCAAGAATAGAACCATTTACATATATATTCTCCCTACCCGATAAATGAGGATGAAAACCCGCCCCTAAAGCAATAAGTCCTCCAACATGCCCTTTAATCCGGATCTCTCCTTTATCCGGAGGAAAAATTCCATTCACCAATCGCAAAAGTGTCGACTTCCCCGAACCGTTCTTTCCTATTATTCCTAACACTTCCCCTTTTTTCAAATTGAAGTTTACATCATCCAGTGCCCAGAATTCACCTTTCCTCAGTTTGGCAGTCTTTGATCGAATGCCAACCATATTTTTTGCCACATCAGCTGTTCCATACAAAATGGTTTTCTTAATTTCACGGCAGAACTTTTTACTGAGATGTTCCACTTCCATTACATACTCATGATTCATCGTATCACATCCTCACAGGTCTATATCATTTTTTCGATTACTTTATCTTCAGAAACAAAGAACAATCGCCAGGAAATCATAAAGGCAACAAAAGCAAACAGTGAAGCCAGCATATACCCGGTCCAGTTTTCCATAGTCCCTTTTATGATAATATCTCTTGTACCGCTAATCAAATATGTTAAGGGGTTCCACTTAAGTATCGTCTGGAGCAACGGGTTGTCAAATTTGGGAGAATATACGACAGGGGTAATAAACATAGCAAGCTGTAAAAAAACGAGAAACACTTTTTTCACATCCATCGCAAGAACACTAAATACCGACGCCACAAGCCCTATAGCAGCACCAAGAAATAAAAGAGGGATCATCAGTAAAGGAAAAAAAACGATTTTCCAATGAGGTACAACACCGAAGATCAACAGCACAACAATTGTCAAAAGAAACGAAAGAATAAAACCGGCCAAAAAATGCGCGATTTGCTGAACCAGGAGAGCTTCATGAGGATAACTCACCTGCATAATAAACTGGGCTCCCGCTTCGAGCGTTTTGGACGCACTGTCGTAAAACCCTACAAAAAGCCCCCATATCGTGGTACCCAGCAGTACATACGCAGGATAGGGTATTCCCACATCGCCAGGATTGAACAAACCAACACTGTTCATAAAAACCCAGGAAATAATTCCAACCAGGGGAGCTAAAAGAATCCAGGTAAGACCTAAAAAAGATTTTTTATACTGCCCAATAAAATCTCTTTTAAAAAGCTGCGTGATTAAATCCTGGGAAGCTAGTATATTCCTGAGCATATGATACCAGATCTTAAAAAAGCCAAGTTTTAATCTCTGGTTGGGTGTATAAACTGTAATATTTTCTTTTTTCATAAAAAGTTCCAAAATTTAATTATAAACCGGCAATATTATTCCGCTCTCCCCACACAACAAGAGCCTTTTCTAAATTCAAACTATCTTTTAACTGGGCAAGCTCATCCCGCCTCAACGGCAGCACCCGGATCTTTCTTTTAATCATAACTTCCGCTTTTTCCACCAGCCCCGTTAAATAATTCTTATCTATCTCGCCCACAATAACAAGGTCAATTATCCCGGAATCAATCCCAATAGCATAATCACCTATCAAAAAGGCAACATCTACATTCCCTAATTTTGCAAGAACACTGTCAACAAGTTTGTCAATTCCAACATATTTCCTAATAACACTATTCAATTCCGTAAACAAAGGATGCGCTGAATTTGCCCGGTACAGCTTTTTCCTTCCATTCGAGTTTTTTTCAATCAGCCCCGCTTTGGTAAAACGATCCAGCTCAACCCTGACTCCATTGGTAGACTCTCCAAGCTCATCGGCAAGACCGCGCAAATAAGTTTCGGTTCCGGGATTCAGAAAAAACTTTAGCAACAACTTAATCCTGGTCTTGGATGTAATGAGCGATTCAAGCAAAATTAACACCTGTTTTAAGCAAATTCAAACCTCTTTATGAGTAAAGAACTTACTCATAAAAGAAAAAGAGTGTCAAGTTTTTTTTATTTATTTCAAGCAAAGAGAGCATATTCGAGCAAATAAACCATTTGTCAAGCAAAACCTCACAAAAAAAGAGCTTGCAATCCCCATTCACGTCCAATACTATTATAATGTCATATTATACCCGGAGGCCAGTCATGTACAAAATAATCGGCGACAACAACAAAGTCAACTACGGGGTCATTGACGAACCCGTCGACTTCAACTACAAGGACTTTAAACTCCTTAACTTCTTCGGTAAAGAGATAAAAGGGCTCAAAAAAAAGTACACTTTCCACATGTTCAACTACCTGGGCATTATTGCCGATGATTTCCTGATTGGCCTGGCCTGTGTAGACCTGGGCTATATGTACAATGTATTCTGCTATTTATACAACTACAAAGAGGGACTTCTCTACGAATTCGACACAAAGGGACGCGGCGGAAGCAAAGTCCTTCGCTTCCCCGCAAACCCCGATGAATACCGCCTGCACCTTGAAAAAGGGAAAAACCACCTGGTGATTAACAAATCCCATGAAACAGGACACCTGGAAGTAGAAGCTTCTTTTGAGGATACCCTCTCGTTAAAAGGAGAGTTTAAATACGGGTTTAAAAGCCACCAGCCGCTGCGGGTGCTCAACCCCTCGGACCCCTACAGATGGACATTTACCGAAAAATGTTCACCGATCCTGCCGGACAAACTGGAAATAACGTACAAAAACGAAAAACTGAAATTTGACATGGATAAAGTAATTTTGCTGTACGACTGGACAGGCGGCTATCTCAAGCGGCATACCAACTGGTACTGGGCCGCGTTTGGCGGCATACTGCCGGACAGAAAAAAAACCAGGATTGGCGCGAATTTCGCTGCTTTCGTTAATGAAACTTTTTTCGCGGAAAACGCTTTCTGGATCAACAACAAACGGAACCGCGTACACCGCTGCGTCTATGATTTCAATCCCATGAATCTATATAATCCCTGGCATATCTGGGATGAAGAAGGCAGTGTTGATATTATATTCCGGCCCATGGGCGAACGAAATGAAAAATTCAACGGTCTTTTCGCGAAAGCGGATTTTCGCCAGTTTGTAGGTTCATTTGAGGGAACGTTAAAACCCAGGGGTTCAAAGGCCCTTAAATTTGAGGAGGTGCACGGGTTTACTGAGTTCCATAGTGTCTTGTGGTAACTACTTTTTTACCAGTCCCATATTTTTGCCTTGCCAAAAGTAAAATTGTGCGCTACAATACAGTACTGTATTCCATTAGATTCTGTCGGCATGATTAGCAGTTTTGTTTTCCAGGGGCGGAGTCTTTCGGGTAAGGGGTATTGTCTTGAATAAACCGAGAATTCTTATAGTAGAAGATGAACATATAACAGCTATCTACCTGAAAAAGACATTACAGGTCCGTGGATATGAAGTCGTGGGTATAACCGGGTCCGGGCGTGAAGCAATTACGCTCATAGAAGAACATCTGCCTAACCTGATAATTATGGACATTATGCTGGAAGATGATATAGACGGAATCGAAGTAGCGGCGCAAATTCAATCCCACCTGGATATCCCCATACTCTATTTAACCGCCAGCATGGATGAAAACAACCTTCAGCGGGCCAAGCAGACCGGTGCTTACGGGTATCTCATAAAACCGGTAAAAGAATACGAGTTATACTCATCGATTGAAACCTGTCTCATTAAACACAATTATGAAAAGCAATTACGGGAAAGTGAAAACAAGTACCGTTCCCTCTTCGAGAACATGATTGAGGGATTTGTCTACTGCAAAGTAATCCCCGACAGCTCAAATAAAATAAGTGACTATGAATTTATTGAAGCAAACGAAGCATTCGAAAACCTGATTAGACTCAAAAGAGACGAAATTATAGGCAAACGCGTTACCACGTTGTTCCCGGGAGACGAAAGTGATTGGTTATACCTCAACGGTCGAGAACCGAACCAGGGAAAAAAAGTAAAATTCGATAAATACTTCAACTCGCTGGATAAATGGTATTCTATCGCGTCCTATTGGCAGGGTGAAGGATACATCGTAACAATGTTCGAGGACATTACCACGCGGAAAAAAGCGGAAGAAAAGATACAAAAACTGAATGAAGAGCTTGAAGAACGGGTTACAAAACGGACCAGGGAACTGGAAATCGCGAATAATTCTCTTAATGAAACCTTAAAAACAATTATCGAAGCCAAAGACCAGATCGTTGAAGCGGAAAAAATGGCCTGTCTGGGAGAACTGGTGGGCGGGGTTGCTCATGAAATAAATACCCCCCTGGGCATTGGCATTACCGCTGCCTCTCTGCTGCAGGATAAAACAAAATGGCTGCTGGACCTTATGTTCATAAAAAAAATGACCCGTACCGACCTGATTAGATACTCCGAAACCGCGACCGACGCGTTGTCGGCCATACTCTTAAACCTGAAACATGCCGACGAGCTGCTCACCAATTTCAAACAGGTGGCTGTTGATCAATATACCGAAGCCCGGAGAAAATTTAATCTTAAAGAATACATTGAAGAAGTGCTTCTTAACCTGAGCTATAAGTATAAACGGACCAAACGCGTTATTACCCTGAACTGCTCTCCCGGGCTGGAAATAAACAGTTTTCCCGGCATCTATTTCCAGATCATTTCCAACCTGGTAATGAACTCCCTTATCCATGCCTTTGAAGAAAGGGAAGAGGGAGCGATTACCCTGGATATTTGTGTTGAAGAAGAAAAAATTCGTATTGAATACTCCGACGATGGAACCGGTATGGACGAAGAAAAAGTAAAAAAAATATTCCACCCATTCTTTACCACCAAACGAAACAAAGGTGGGATGGGGCTTGGCATGCATATTGTTTACAACCTGGTGACAGGAAAACTTGGCGGGCAAATAAGCTGTAAAAGCTCAAGGGGAAAAGGAACAACCTTTACCATGCTCATACCAATAAGCCATGATGAAAATATCAAGGTGAAATAAGATACAGTAGGGAGATATTGGATTATGAATCAGCAGGAAATAAACATTCTCATTGTAGAAGATGACATTACCTCAGCTCAAATGCTGAAAAGCCTCACCGTCAAATCGGGCTATACCGTAGTGGGAGTAGTCAGCACCGGGGAAGAGGCAATTGAAAAAGCAGGGCAGCTTAAAAACGGACTTATCCTTATGGATATTGGCCTGCTTGGAAAAATCGACGGAATTGAAGCGGCGGAACAAATTCACAAAGAGTTCCAAATCCCCTTTATTTATATCACCGGCGGAAGCGATAAAGAAACCTTTGAACGGGCAAAAAAAAGTATGCCCTTTGGCTACATCCTGAAGCCCTTTGATATTAATATCTTACAGGCAACTATTGAGATGGCTATCTACAAATACCAGGTAGAACAGGAACTGGTGGAATATAAAAACAAGCTTGAAAATAAAGTCGCTGAACGAACGGAAAAGCTCTCAAACGCCAATGAAATGATGGCAAAAGAGATGGCACTGCGGGAGCAGGCAGAAGAAGACCTCATGATTTTCAACTCCGCTGTGGAGCAGAGCCCCAATAGTGTTATCATAGTAAATCAAAAAGGTATTGTTGAATACGTAAATAAAATGTTCGCGAAACTCTCGGGCCATTCAGTCTCCGACTTAATAGGAATAGATGTTGCCACGCCGGGCAACCCCGTAATCGCGGAACATGACATATGGAAAAAAATGACATCCGGCGATAAATGGCGCGGAGAAATATATAACATCAACAAAACCGGTGAAATCTATTACGGCTCCGCGTACGTGAGCACAATAAAAGACTCGGACAACAAGGTCTCCAGGTATATAATTGTTACCGAAGATATCACCAGGGAAAAAAAAGAAAAACTGGAAGTTACCAAAATACAGGAGACCCTGGAAAAATCAAAGATCGACGGGCTCGACAAAGAACTGGACTGGCAGGAATGGAAAGAAAAAATGAAAACGCTGAACACCTCCCGTACCGACAGGTCTCTGTTCAAGAATATCCACAACAGTTTCACCCAGGGTGCCGGCTTTGGCGCCATCATATCACTTATTGAGATGCTCTCAACAGGGGCCATAAAACAGGACAGCGACTATATCGTAGACGGAACTATTTTTGATCTTATGCTGAGCAATGTCGCAACAGCCCAGGATACCTTTAAGACTTTCTCCAGTATTGACTGGATAATAGCAAATGATTTTGAACTTGAACGCTTAACGCTGCAGGAGATGTATGATTTTCTCAAAGCGGTGATTCATAAAGCAAAAGAATATTGCCCGATAAAAAACCAGAATATCGCGATCAATGAGCTCAATTTCGGCTACAACGATATTTGCGTAAATATGAACAAAGAATATTTCTATAAAGCTTTTTATGAACTGCTGCTGAATGCCTTAAAATTCTCTAAAAATGATTCATATATTACCGTTGTCATTCGCATCATCAGCAGGGACATTACAATCTCCATTGTCAGCAGTCCCTTAAAAGAGGAAAAAGACATTATTGGTATTCCGAAAGAATACGCGGTTGAGGTTTTTGAACCGTTTTACCGGCTTACTAAATTTGTCTATGAAAAATACAAGACCCTGGACTTTGGCCTGGGCCTTACCCTGGTGGAAAAAATCGTAAATAAACACGGGGGAGAAGTGGCGGCTGAAAATATTATGGATCACTCAAATCTGAAACAGGAGCCCCAGGTTAAAGTAAATTTTACCATAAAACTTCCTGTGGCAAAAGACAAGTAGCCGGGGCAACACAAAAACCGACTAATGGTACTTTTTTTTAAAAAATACACCTTTTAATTCTTGACAAACCAGCCCTTTTAAAACAATGTCCTCACAGATAAACAGTGTTTATCAAAAAACACAATGATTACAAAAATTGATTTTTGTGTAGTTTTTTAAGAGTAGCGAAGCCGGGTCTTCGGCTCCGCTCAGACACCGGATGGCCGGGAAAAA